>CAZZIL010000316.1:0-2158 GCA_964654265.1 uncultured Gammaproteobacteria bacterium
CCCTTCCGGCTGGAGATGCTCGCCGTCTACCTGATCCGTCGCTTCACGCACGACCTGGTGGAGCACATCGCGCAGGCGCGGGCGCCGGGCACGGCCACCCGGCTGTGCCGGGACCTCAAGCGGCACACCGGCATCGGGAACGCCACCGGGCTCGGGATGGCGCCGTTCCTCGTCAACCACCCCGAGCTCCTGCACAACTGGATGGCGGCCCGCGAGACCGCCCTGGCGCGGGTGCGCTCGGTGGGACATGCCGACGGGGAGACGGCCCGGAAGTTCACGAAGATCCTCAGGCGGGCGGCCGCCCACGCCGACGAGTGGGACGTCGACGACGGGCGACAGTCCCGGCGCATCCTCCGGCTGCGCCAGGAGCTTGCGGAGCTGTCGGGGACCGCCGACGACGCGTGGCTCAGGCAGCCGTTCCCCTGGGACCGGCTGGTGCGCTGGGCCGAGACCCGGTCGACCGAGATGCAGGAGCTGACGGTCTCGCTTGCGCTTGAGCCCAACGGGGACCTCGTCGACGACCTTTGCGACCGGATGTCGGCCGGGCCTCCCGCCGGGCTGCGGCCGTCCATGACGGTCGGCGAGCTCTCCGCCGCCTTCCGGGAGCGCTTCGCCTGGGCGCTGGAGCACGACTTCGGCGACCCGGAGGAGCGGCACCGGTTTTGGTACGTTTCGGAGGAGAAGATGGAGCCGCGCCTGGGCGCGCGCTTTTCCGAGCCCGGAGCGGAGAAGGAGCTCCCGCTCGACACCGCGCGCATGGCGCAGGACCTCCACGGCCGGCTGGCCGCGCACAACGGGAAGACTCGCGTGGCGGAGTTCCTGCTCGCCGAGCCCGGGCAACGCCACATGGTCGAGCGGGTGCAGCGGGACATCGCCCACCCCTACGGGGAGATCCAAGAGAACCTCATCGGCCGCGCGTGCCTCCCCATCGACATGCTGCGCTGCAAGCTCTCCTTCTTCGGCGCGTCGAAGTTCGATCCGAAGTCGGACCTGTGGACCAGGATCACGCTCTTCCAGGGGGCGCCGCTCACCGACGAGCTGGGCGGGGCCGACGCCGACGACTGGGCCTTCCCGGCCCTCGGACACCGCGAGGCCGCCGCGGCGTGAGCCGGGTCTCGATCAGCGAGATCGAGCAGAAGGTGATCGCCGGCGCACGGGGGGTTCGCCTCCCGGCCGGCCAGGCGAACGGGCTGGGCGCCGCCGCCGCCTGGCTGTGCTCGATCGGGCTTGACGGCTGTCAGGCGGCGCTGCGCGCGTTGGGCCAGGTTCGGCAAGACGCCCTCCCCCGCGGGGGACTGGATGTCGTCGTGGACGGGACCCGCGCGGTGTTCGGGGGCGCCCCGCTCGCCTACCGCGCGCTGGCGGCGTGCGACATGGCCGTCGCCGGGTCGCCGGAGGGGGACCCGATCGAGGCCGTGATCAAGGGTTGCGACTCCCCCCTGCTGCTCCTGGGATACGCCGGCACGGCAAGCTCCCGCTCCGGACTCCCGATGGAGCTGCTGGAGCAAGGCAAGACGGTCGCGCAGACCGACGGCGAGAGCGCGCTGGTCGACGCCGGACTTGGGGACGGAACCCGCCCGGCCGACATCTCGGTGCGCGCGCTGCCGGGCGGGATGCCCGCGCCGACGCCGCCCGGCCAAAGGCGCCGGACATGGGAGGGGTTCTCGCCCAGGCCGGAGACGTGGGCCGAACTGGAAGGGATCGCCGCGCTCAGCCGCGTGGCGTCAAGCGAGGTGTCGCGGTCGGCCGGCGCGGGCGCCGGGTCCGACGAGCCTGACTGAGCGGCCCCGCGGGAACGCGGCGCGGCTCAGTGCTTGGCCATCGCGCCCAGCACCGCCTGCTGGGTGACAATCCCCACCGGGCGCTTGCCCTCGCCCGTCACCACCACCGGGCGGTCGTTCTGGGAGAGCATCGAGAAGCAGTCCTCCAGGGGGGTGTCGCGGTCAACGCACGGGCCGGGAGGCGACACGCCGTCACCCGTGAGCGCCGGGTCGCGGCCGACCACGCCCTTGGGGACGTCGCCGTCGACCAGGACCACGGCGGCGTGCGTCCCGAGGAGGTCGGCGCACGCCTCTTGGGTCGCCTCCGACTCGGGGAGGCACGCGACCGGGTCCGCGACCGAGCCGATCGACACCACCCGCGCGCGGTTGACGTCCCG
>CAZZIL010000317.1:0-3484 GCA_964654265.1 uncultured Gammaproteobacteria bacterium
GTCGGAATCCGGCAAGCTCGCGCTGTGCCTGGAGATCCTGCGGGAGCTGCGGGACACCGGGGAGAAGGCGCTGGTGTTCACCCAGTACGTCGAGATGGGGAAGCTGCTGGTCGGCGCCGTGCGCTCCGAGACGGGCGAGGAGCCGCTGTTCCTCCATGGCGGGCTGGCAAGGAAGGCCCGGGACGGGGTCGTCGACGCCTTCCAGAACGACCCGGTCCGGCGCAACATGGTGCTGTCGCTCAAGGCGGGCGGGACCGGGCTGAACCTGACGGCGGCGCCCCAGGTGATCCACTTCGACCGCTGGTGGAACCCGGCGGTCGAGCGCCAGGCGACGGACCGCGCGCACCGCATCGGGCAGACTCGGCGGGTGCAGGTGCACCTGCTGGTGACAGAGAACACACTCGAGGAGAGGATCGACGCGATGCTGGAGAGCAAACAGGAGCTCGCGGACCTGACGGTCCGCTCCGGCGAGAAGTGGCTGACCGACATGACCAACCGCCAGCTGCGCGAGCTCGTAGAGATGACGAGGCCGCTGGCATGACATCGTCCCCGGGGATGCGCGTCCGATGAGCCAGCCGGCGACAGGGGAGGTCCCGGAGGTGTCCGGGGTGCGTCTCAGGATGGAGCCCGGGACCGTCCGCGCGACCGTGTCGGTCCCGGGCGGGGACGGCCCGTTCCGGGTCGAGATCTCCGTGGACCTTTGCCCCGGCCGGCTGAGGCGCGCCGCCAACGGGCTGTTCATCAAGAACCAGGCCTGGCGGTCGCCGTTCGAGTCCGGGCGTCCGCCGAACTTCGCCACGTTCGCGCACGCCGTGGCATCGAGGGCGCGACTGGGGTCCTTCGGCCGCAAGCACATTCGCGCGACCTGCTCGTGCCCGGCCGGGCCGGACGGCTGCGCGCACGCGTCGGCCGCGGTCGACAAGGCTCTGGACAGGCTCTCCGGGGACCATATGCGCGTGCTCTGGCTGCACGGGCTTGACCTGGAGGAGTGGGCGCGCAACCTGGACGTGGTGGAGGCGGGGGTCGAGCCCCGGCGACTCAGGGTGTGTTGGAAGTCGGGCTGGGAGGTGGAGGATCCCGAGCCGCTGGGCGAGATGCCGGACCTGTCGGCCATCCCCTACCTGCTGGAGGAGACGCTCAGGCGGTTGCGGCCCACGTCACGCGAGGATGACGTCTGCGAGGCCCTGCGCGACGGGATGCTCACGGTGGCGGACAGCGTCGCCAACTCCGGGGAGGGCGAGGATTTCCCCATCCCCGTGGGGGCCTTGGACCGACTGGACCTGATCTTGGACCCGGACTGCGATGTGCTGTCGCTGTCCATGGATCGCGAGTGGGAACAGGTGTTCTACCGCGAAGAGTTCTGGGATCTGTGGCGGGGCAGGGGCGACGGCCGGGCGGCGCTGCTGGTGGAGGTCCTTCGCAAGGTCACGCCGGAGGACCTTGGGCGGCTTGGGAAGACCGGGCGTTACTGGGCGATGCTCTTCCGCTATGTGGAGAGACTCGCCGGGCAGTGCGCGCTGGTCCCGGAGCTGGTGCGCGGCCGGGGCCAAGACACGCACCGGGTCGTCTGGCGTCCCGCGACCATGCTGAGCGCGGAGTTGCGCACCATCCACGGGCGGTTCGTCCGGGCGTGCCCGCCGGATCTGGTGCGGTCGTGCGCCATCACCGACTACCGCCATCTGATGCGTGCGAGCCAGGAGACCCAGGTGCGCCACGCCGTCGACCTGCTGTTTCGGGGGATATGGACAATGGCAGACGCCGCCGCCGACGACGACAACGACGACTATTACGATGACGGCTACCGCGACGACTACTACGATGACGACGACTACTACGACGACTATCACGACCACCACGATGACGATGACGAGACGGAGTTGATCAGGGCGTTCGGCGGCACCAAGTCGGCCCTTTTCGGGAAGCGGCCGTTCCGGTTCCATCCGGAAGGCGCGGTGGGCGAGGACGACTGCCAAGTGTGGCTTCGGCGGCTGGCGATCCCGGACCGGCACCCCCGGGCGAGAATGCGCATCGCGCCGGACAGCGAGGACCCGGAGATGATCAGGCTTGACCTGGACTTCCTTGACGGGGAGGGCGAGCCGGCGCCGCTCGCCGACATCCTCGACCGCGAGCCGACAACGTGGTTCCTCATGGCACTAAGCGACCTGTCGGTGGCGCTCGACCGGAACGTTGCCGCCGCCGGGGATGGCGCGCGGCTGAGCCGCGCGGTTCCGGTGGATCGCTACAAGACGGTCGTGCAGGGGGCGATCGCGGTCTGCCACAAGTGGGGCGCGGTCCTGGAGATCGCGGACGCGTTGCGGTCCTTGGACCGGCCGCGCCTGTGCTACCGGATGTCGGCGGGCTCGGCGCCGGGCGCCGGGATCTTCGACCTGTCCGTGCTGGCGGAGTTCGACTGGGCGGTCGCCGTCGGCGATGCCGTCTTCTCGGTCGGCGAGTTCGAGGCGCTGGTGAAGGAGGCGCGGGAGGCCCTCGGCGAGCGGACTTGGCAGGACCTCTGGACCCCGCCGCGGTCGACGGTCCGGCATGTGGGCGGAAGGTACGTGGAGCTTGACGAGAGGTTCCTTTTCTCGGGGTTCGATAAGCACGCGTCCGGCCAGGCGGGGCTTTCCCACTTCGAGTTGCTGCGCGCGGCGCTGTCGCGCCAGCATGCCGGGTCCGAGGTGCACCTGCACCCGTCGGCCGAGCGGCTGTTCCAGGAGATACTGTCGCCCCGCGACCCTCCGGGGGCGCCGGGCGACTTGGCCGGGGTGCTGCGGCCGTACCAGCGCACCGGATTCGAGTGGTTGGCGCAGAATGCCGACGTCGGCTTCGGGTCGATCCTCGCCGACGACATGGGCCTCGGCAAGACGATCCAGGCGATCGCGCTCATGCTGCACCGCACGGTGCGCGACCCGTCGCACAAGACGCTGGTGGTCGCGCCCACCGCGCTGCTCACGAACTGGGTGCGCGAGATCCGGCGCTTCGCGCCCGCGCTGCGCACGCAGATCTACCACGGGGGTGATCGAGACCTCGACCTCTCGCGGCACGACGTGGTTGCCACCAGCTACGGGATCGCGTGGCGCGACACGAAGACGCTCGGGGAACACGCCTGGGGCCTGATGGTGGTTGACGAGGCCCAGGCGGTCAAGAACCCGGCGACCAAGCAGGCCCAGGCGATCAAGGGCTACAAGACGGACGCCCGCGTCGCGCTGACCGGCACGCCGGTCGAGAACCACCTCGACGACTACTGGAGCATCTTCGACTACACCAACCGCGGGTACCTCGGCTCGCGCCAAGGGTTCCGCGCCGAGCTGGCGCGCCCGATCGAGCGCGAGCGCGACGAGGACGCGCTCCGGCGCTTCCACCGGCTCACCGGGCCGTTCATCCTGCGGCGGCTCAAGACGGACAAGAGGATCGTCAAGGACCTCCCGGAGAAGATCGAGGGCAAACAGTACTGCTCGCTCACCGCGAGGCAGGCGGCGCTCTA
>CAZZIL010000318.1:0-2306 GCA_964654265.1 uncultured Gammaproteobacteria bacterium
GGGTTGGATTCTGAGGGGCGCACATACCTATGCCGCGGTACTCCCGAGCACGCTGCGGTGAAGCGGAAAACCATTGAAGAGGGTTGCCCGGCCCGGTAGCGGTGCTTTGCTGCCTAGCCCATTCTCTTGCCCCGACCTTGGGATGGCCGGCGCTGACCCCGCATTTGCAGTTCTCCCGCTCTTGACTTCATAGTTAATTCTTCGTAAGTGATTGATTTCATTGACCGCCATATGGCCGGGGGGCACTACATTGGGTGTTTCTGAAGTGGTGGTTTCGCGGTGTTCAGTCCGCCCGTTTCTTCGGCCTTCTCTTCCTGTCCGGAAGCCGGAATGGACGCTCGTTCCAGGCGAGTCCGACGCACTTGTAGATGCGCCGCGCGGCCGCGGTCGCGCGGCTCGGGAGCCCGTACTTCTCGTCCGTCCCCTCCCGCGACAGCACGCTGACCTGCAGGGCGTTGAGTTCCCGCCGGATGGCCTCCGGGCTCATCGGGTGCCCCAGCTGCCGGAGCCGGTGCCGCAGGTGCTGCAGGCAGCAGAAGGCCATGTAGCAGATGGCGATGTGCGCGCGCACCCTTTGCGGCCTCCAGTGGAACACCGGGCGTATCCGCAGGTCGTGCTTGTTGGTCCGGAAGCAGTGCTCGACCTCCCAGAGCCCGTGGTACTGCCGCAGCAGCTCCCCCGGCCCCAGGCGCGCGTTGCCGTGCGCCAGGATCGAGCGGATGCCGTCCCACCGGGCGTCCGCCGCCACCTTCGCGTCGCTGATGGCCGCGGCCCCGCCCTCCGGGAAGTCGAGGAACCGGCCGTATCCCCGGCTGCTCACCGACGCCGGACTCCCGTTCTTCGCCAGCCTCGCGCGCAGCTTCCCGAGCGCGCGCTCCCGGTCGCGCGCGTCCTTGCGCGCCCGCTTCGCCGACCAGGTCGCGACCAGCCGGTCGCCGTCGTGCGTGACCACCTTGAGCATGTGCGCCGGGGCCGCGCCCGGATCCGGCCCGGGACCCGTCCCTCCCCACGGCAGCCAGCCCTCCGGGTCGAGTATCCGCTCCCGCAGCGCCGCGCCCGCCGAGCGGTGCCGGAACCCCAGTATGTGCGGCAGCCCCCGCCCGCGCAAGAGCCTCCTGTTGTCCCTCGACAGCATCGCCGCGTCCGCCACCACCGTCACCTCCCCGAGCGGGTGCGATTCGCCGAGCGCGTCCAGCGCCGCCGCGAGCGTCCCGACCTCCGCCGTGTTCCCCGGGAACAGCCCGTAGTCCACCGGCAGCCCCCCGGACGTCACCAGCAGCGCCAGCACCACCTGGGCCCTGTGCGGCTTCCCGTCCTTCGAGTACCCCTTCCGGCGCAGGCCGCCCGCGGCCGCGTCCTCCTCCGCCCGGCTCTCGAAGTACAGCGTGGTGCAGTCGTAGAGCAGCACGTCCAGCCGCCCCCCGAACAGGTCCTCCGCCGCCCGCCGCGAGTCCGAGCGGATCCGCGACTCCGCCTTCCCGTCCAGCAGGTCCATTGTCTGGTACACCCAGTCCAGGTTCAGCGTCGCCCCCGTGTCGCGCGCCAGGTCGTCCACCGTCCCCCGCTTGCTGCGCGGCTGCGACAGCCGCGCCAGCGCCAGCTCCCTCAGGATCCCGCACGCGCTCCGCCGCCGCGCGCCCAGCAGCCCGTCCCAGCCGAGCCGCGAATACACCGCCCCCAGCGCCTCCCGGACCCCCAGCGACATCCTCGACTCCTCGCGGCACTCCCCGAGGTCCACCCCCAGCAGGTCCGGGCGCGGCGCCTCCCGCGCCCGGACGACCATCTCCGCGTGCTCGCGCGGGCCGAACAGCTCCCTCCGGCGCGGCGCCGACGACTCCAGAATCCCCTCCATGATCGTCCCCGCGAGCTCCCTCAGCGCCTCCACCTCCGAATCGCTCCGCCCGATCCCGACATGCCGCACAACCTTCTGGCGCACCCGCCCGGCGTCGCGCACCGACTGCACGATCTGCACCCGGGAACGGCCCCGGTCGGCGTCCTTCTTCACGCGCACGAACATGCGCTCATCCTAGACGTTCCGCGCTCTGTGGTCAATAGTGGAAAACAATGGGGGCACTACATCCGCCGCCCCAGGAAGTTAAGCACCTAAGTCATTGATTTATCTACACCCCAATTCCCCAAACCTGCGAATTAACTATGAAGTCAAGAGAGAATCGTCACCGAAAACGCGAGATTGAAACCCACGATCCACTTGATCAGTTTGACATCGCCTTTCAACTCGGCGATGTCCTTCTGATAGTCGGCAATGGCGCTCGCTGCGGCCAGCGCCTTGTCCTCATCTGCGCCGG
>CAZZIL010000319.1:0-3527 GCA_964654265.1 uncultured Gammaproteobacteria bacterium
CGAGCGGCGTCGAGGTCCCGTGCGCGTTGATGTGGCCGACCCGCTCCGGCGCGACCCCGGCGTCCGCGAGCGCGTTGCGCATGCAGCGGTGCGCGCCCTCGCCGTCCTCCGGCGGCGCCGTGATGTGGTGGGCGTCGCTGCTCATCCCGTAGCCGAGCACCTCGCCGAGCACCTGCGCGCCGCGGCGCCGCGCGTGGCCGAGCTCCTCCAGCACCAGCGCGGCGGCGCCCTCGCCGAGCACGAACCCGTCGCGGTCCGCGTCCCACGGCCGGCTCGCGCGCTCCGGCTCGTCGTTGCGCGCGCTCAGCGCGCGCTGCGTGCCGAAGCCGCCGAGCGTCAGCGGCGTGATCACCGACTCCGAGCCGCCGCACACCATGACGTCGGCGTCGCCGTAGCGGATCATGCGGAACGAGTCGCCGATGCAGTGCGTCGCCGTCGTGCACGCGCTCACGATCGACAGGCTCGGCCCCTTGAACCCGAAGCGCATCGACACCTGCCCGGCCGCCATGTTGATGATCGACGCCGGGATGAAGAACGGCGAGATGCGCCGCGGGCCCCGCTCCCGGCAGATGCGCGCGACGTCCTCGATCATCGGCAACCCGCCGATCCCGGAGCCGATGTTGACGCCGACCCGCTCCGGGTCGACCCCGCCCGCGCCGGCGTCGATCCCGGCGTCGCCCAGCGCCTCGGCCGCCGCCGCCACCGCGTAGCGGATGAACAGGTCCATGTGCCGCGCCTCCTTGGGCGGGATCAGACCCGAGCAGTCGAAGCCGCGGACCTCCCCGGCGATCCGCGACGGGTAATCCTCGCCGCACTCGAAGCGGGTGACCGGCCCGACGCCGCTCTTCCCGGCAAGCGCCGAGTCCCACGACGAGCGCGCCGTGTTCCCGAGCGGCGACACGGCCCCCAGGCCGGTGACGACGATCCTCCGAGGGTCGGTCATCGGCTGCGCCCTAGGAGGCGGCCTTCGGCTCCTCCGACGGCCCCTGCGACCTGATGAACTCGACCACCGAGCCGACCGTGAGGAACTTGTCCGCCTGGTCGTCCGGGATCTCGCACTCGAACTCCTCCTCCAGGCGCATGACCAACTCGACCGAGTCGAGCGAGTCCGCCCCCAGGTCCTCCACAAACCGGGAATCCTCGCCGATCTTGTCGGCGGCATGGCCGAGCTCCTCGGCCACGATCTTCTTCACTCTGCTGGCGATGTCGTCACTCACGGCGGTACCCCGAAACAAATGGCGGATTATACCAAAGGGGTCGCCGGGCGCCGGGCGTCGGGGCCGCCCGGCGCGGCGCGGCGGCGGGGGTCCGGGCGCCCCGTGTCCCCGCCCTTTGGTATACTTCCGCCCGACAACCGGCCAAGGCAAGACCGCATGCACCTTCGACACGCTTGGATCCCCGCGTGGACCCTATCCCTCGCGGCGCTGTGCGCGTGGGCCGGGGCCGAGTACCAGTTCGACTTCCAGGAGCCGGCGTCGGCGATCGCCCGCGAGCAGCACTCGCTGCACATCGTCGTGCTGTGGATCATCACCGGGATCGCCGTCGTCGTGTTCGGCGCGATGTTCTACTCGATCGTCCACCACCGCAAGTCGAGCGGGCGCGAGGCCGCGCACTTCCACCACAACACGCTGGTCGAGATCATCTGGACCGCGGTGCCGATGGTGATCATCGTCGCGATGGCGGTGCCGGCGACGCGGGTGCTGCTCGAGGTGCGCGACACCAGCTCGCCGGAGCTGTCGGTCAAGGTCACCGGGTCGCAGTGGCGCTGGCACTACGACTACCTGGACCAGGACATCCGGTTCTTCAGCTCGCTGTCGACGCCGACCGAGGCGATCGGCGGACTGTTCTACAGCTCGTTCGGCGACGGCGCGGCCGCGCCCAAGGGGGAGAACTACCTGCTGGAGGTCGACAACGAGATGGTGGTCCCGGTGGGCCGGAAGGTGCGGGTCCTCCTGACGGCGGCGGACGTCCTGCACGCGTGGTGGGTGCCGCAGCTCGGCGTCAAGCAGGACGCCATCCCCGGCTTCGTGCGCGAGACGTGGTTCCGCGCCGACCGACCCGGGGTGTACCGCGGGCAGTGCGCCGAGCTGTGCGGCAAGAACCACGCCTACATGCCGATCGTCGTGCGCGCGGTGCCGGAGGCGGAGTTTGCGGCGTGGGTGAGGGAGTCCGGCGGGCGCATGCCGGGCGACGAGCCGGAGGAGGCGCCGGCGCTCGCGCAGGCGGCGCAGCCGTCGGCGCCGGAGGCGCCGCCGGGGCCGATGACGGCGGAGGAGCTGATGGCGGCGGGCGAGGCGGCGTACGGCTCCCACTGCGTGGCGTGCCACCAGCTGAACGGGCAGGGTCTGCCGCCGGCGTTCCCGGCGCTCGCGGGCGGGCCGATCACCACCGGGCCGAAGGGGCCGCACATCGACATCGTGCTCAACGGCAAGGCGGGCACGGCGATGGCGGCGTTCAGCTACCTGAGCGACGCCGACATCGCGGCGATCATCACCTACGAGCGCAACAGCTGGGGCAACGCCACCGGCGACACGGTCACGGCCGAGGAGGTCGCGGCCGCCCGCTGACAGGACGAGAAGGAGAGCAGCACCCATGGACACGACGATCCCGCCGCAAGGGGCGCCCGCGGACGCCGCACACCACGGCGACGGGCACCACGGCCACGCCCCGCGCGGCCTGGCGGGCGTGGTCGTCCACTACGTCACGACGACCAACCACAAGGACATCGGCACGCTCTACCTGTGGTTCGCGCTGACGATGTTCTTCGCCGGCGGCGTGATGGCGCTGGTGCTGCGCGCCGAGCTGTTCGAGCCCGGGCTGCAGCTGGTGCAGCCCAACATCTACAACCAGTTCCTCACCATGCACGGGCTCGTCATGGTGTTCGGCGCGATCATGCCGGCGTTCACCGGGCTGGCCAACTGGCTCGTGCCGATGATGATCGGCGCGCCCGACATGGCGTTCGCCCGGCTCAACAACTGGAGCTTCTGGCTGCTGCCGCCGGCGGCGCTGCTGCTGATCGGCTCGTTCTTCGTCCCGGGCGGGGCCCCGGCCGCCGGCTGGACGCTCTACGCCCCGCTGTCGACGCAGATGGGAATCGGCATGGACATGGGGATCTTCGCCATCCACCTGCTGGGCGTCTCGTCGATCCTGGGGGCGATCAACATCATGGTGACGATCCTGAACATGCGCTCGCCCGACATGCCGCTGATGAGGATGCCGCTGTTCTGCTGGACCTGGCTGATCACGGCGTTCCTGCTGATCGCGGCGATGCCGGTGCTCGCCGGGGCGGTCACGATGCTGTTGACGGACCGCCACTTCGGCACCAGCTTCTTCAACGCGGCCGGCGGCGGCGACCCGGTGCTGTTCCAGCACATCCTCTGGTTCTTCGGCCACCGCGAGGTCTACATCATGGCGCTGCCGGCGTTCGGCGTCGCCTCGCAGGTGATCCCGGCGTTCTCCCGCAAGCCGCTGTTCGGCTACACGTCGATGGTCTACGCCACCGCGTCGATCGCGCTGCTGTCGTTCAT
>CAZZIL010000320.1:0-3739 GCA_964654265.1 uncultured Gammaproteobacteria bacterium
CGCGCATCCCGCGGGGCGCCGGCCGCGGACATTCGGCATGCCGCGAGGCCTCGGCGGCCGAAGACGCGCCCCCCGGCGGCTCCCGTGCGGTAGAATCCGCCGCCATGGCCGCACGGACCCTCGGACTGCCCTTCTGGGCCATTTGCGCGATCGCCTGCGGGACCGCCGGCGTGGGCGGCGCGGCCCTTGCCCAGGACCGGGTCGTGTTCGAGACGACGCACGGCGAGATGGTCATCGAGCTGCACCCCGACGAGGCGCCCGTGTCCGTCGAGAACTTCCTGCAATACGTCCGCGACGGGTTCTACGACGGCCTGGTCTTCCACCGGGTGATCCCGGGGTTTGTCATCCAGGGCGGCGGCTTCGAGCCGGGGATGGCCAAGCGCGAGACCCGCCCGCCGATCGAGAACGAGGCGGACAACGGCCTGCTCAACCTGCGCTACTCGCTGTCGTACGCCCGCACGGGCGACCCGCACTCGGCGACCAGCCAGTTCTTCATCAACCTCGCCGACAACGCGTTCCTCGACAAGGCGAACTCAGGGGACGGGTGGGGATACGCCGTCTTCGGCCGGGTGGTCGAGGGCCAGGAGGTCGTTGACCGCATCGGCGGCGTCGAGACCGGCCAGCACGGCGGGTTTCGCGACGTCCCGGTGGAGGACGTCGTGATCAACCGGGCCCGGCTCCAGTAGCGGTCCCGGTCCGGGGCGCCCACCCGGGCGCCTCCGACGCCCGGCGCCAAGAGGACTCGACGCGCCGCGGGAGGCTCAGCCCCTCTCTTCCGGCGGGGCGTTCTTCTCTGCCAGCCGGTACCACCGCGCAGCCTCCTCGGGGTCCTTCTCCACCCCGGCGCCCACCTCGTACAGCCTGCCCAGGTTCCTTTGCGCGCGAAAGTGTCCGCTGTCGGCGGCCCGCCTCAGCCATTTCACTGTCTCGCCCAAGTCCTGCTCTCCCCCCAGGCCATCCGCCCACAGGGAGGCGAGGTTGTTCTGGCTTGTCACCTCCCCCTGCTCGGCCGCCATGAGGTACCACTTCCGGGCCTGGCGGTAGTCCCGCCTCACGCCCCGGCCGCTGTGGTACATCCCCGCCAGCGTGCGCTGCGCATCCAGGCTCCCTTGCCGCGCCGCCAGCCGGAACCATTTCAGGGCCTCCCGGATGTCCGCCTTCGTGCCCGTGCCGTCACGGAGCGCGATGCCCAGGCAGTACTGCGCCTCCTTCAGCCCCTGCTCCGCCGCCCGGCGAAAATGCCCCACTGCCTGTTGGACGCCCTCCCGTCCGCCCAGGCCCCTCATGCCCAGGACGCCCAGGTTGAACTCGGCCTCCATGCTCCCGGCCTTCCGCGCCTGGCGAAGCCACTTCGCGGCCGCCTCGGGGTCGGCCGGGACCCCGATGCCGTCCATGCGCATCTGGCCAAGGCGGGCAATGGCGCCGGGATCCTCCTGGCTCGCCGCCAGGCGGAACAGCCGATCGGCCTCCGCCGGATCCTTCCGGACGCCGTCACCCACCAGGAAGAGCGCGCCCAGGGCGCTCTGCGCCTGCGCGTTCCCCTGCTCCGCCGCCAGGCGGAACCATCTCACGGCCTCGCCGATGTCCTGGCGCGCGCCGCTGCCGTTCTTGTGCTTGAGACCCAGATCGTACTGCGCCGCCGCCAGCCCGGAGTCCGCGGCCAGGCCGATCCACCTCGTCGCCTCGACGGGGTCCTTCTCCACGCCATCGTCGCCGTCCTCGTGCAAAAGGCCCAGCGCGTGTTGCGCCTGCGCGTTCCCCTGCTCCGCCGCCAGGCGGAACCATCTCACGGCCTCGCGCGGGTCCTTCTTCACGCCCATCCCGTGATGGAGCAGCGCGGCGTAGCGGAACTGCGCGTTCGCGTCCCCGTCCTGCGCCGCCTCCCTGAGCAGGGGCGCGGCCCCGGCCGGATCCCGCCCCACCTCCAGGAGCATCATGCCCAGGTGCCACCGGGCCTCCTTGTGCCCTTGGTCCGCCGCCTTGCGCAGCCATCTCTCCGCCTCAAGCATGTCCCGGCGCACCCCGCGGCCGACCGCGTGGGACAGGCCCATGAGCATCTGGGCGCCCGCGTCGCCCCGCTCGGCCGACTTGCGAAGCTGCCGCGCAATCCCCGCCCAGTCTTGGCCCGCGCCCCCGGCGGGCATCCGGCCAAGGCCGCCTTGGCCTTGCGGATCCCCGGTCCGCGCGGACCTTCCCGCCTTCCCGGCGCCGCGCCCGGGTCCCTTCCCGGGGCGGGCGGCCCGTCTCTTGCCCTTCGCGGCGCGCTTGCGGCGCCGGGTCACGGCGCCCCTGCCTTCCCGGGGACGTCCCTGGCGATGCCCTCGTCCGTCTCGGTCCGCCTCAGGACGAACGGCGCGACGAGGCGGCGGAAACGCTCCAGCGCGCGCCTGTCGCCCTCCTTCCCGATCGGGCGTCCCAGCTCGCGGCGGAACTCCCGGCGCGACCAGAGGTACCCGGGGTTGACAAGGTCGAAGATGGCCCAACAGTCGTCCGGGCGGTCCCCGACCGGGATGCCGGCCAGCGCGACGCGGGCGTCCGCCTCGCAGCCCCTGATCGCCTTGGCCTGCTGGCTCGCCGGGTTCCCGAGTCTCTGCGCCCCATCGACCACCAGCAATCCCCAGGCGCGCGCGCCGAGGATGTCCGCGTCCTTGCCCACGGCCCCGTGGCTGGCGACGACCACGTCGCACTGCCCCGGGTCGGGGCTGTCGGCGCCGCCGCGGCGGACCTGCGTGCGCAACCCGGGCGCGAAACGGCCGATCTCGTGCGCCCAGCGCGTGAGCGACGCGGCGGGCGCGGCCACCAGCGTCTTGTGCGACGGGTCCCGCAGCGTGCGGTGCAGGATGAGCGCGATCGCCTGAAGGGTCTTGCCGAGCCCGGCGTCGTCCGCGAGGACGGACCCGAGGCCGATGTCGGCGTTGTGCGCCAGCCACCCGAGGCCCGCGCGCTGGTGCGGCCGCAGGACCCCGGCAAGGGCGTCCGGCGGGCCCGGCCGCTCGCGCGGCGACAGTGCCTCGTCAAGCAGCCGGCGGGCCGACGGGTCCGGCTCGACGTCGGCCCCGTGGAGCTCGCCCGACACCGCCGCGCGCAACAGGTCGAGGTGGGACAGCCCGTCCGTCGGCCCCGGGGGACTCGCGGAGAACTCGGTGAAGGCGAACCGGTGGTCCATCAGGGCATACCCCCCGGAAAAACGCCTGATGGTCGGGGGCGGCTCCTTGGCGGGGAAGTACAGGGTGCGGCCGAATTTGATGAAGCCTCCCCCCGCGTCGATCTCCTTGCGCGCCTCCGCCGCCAGCGGCTCGAACTCCCCGGGGGCGAACCACCTGTCGCCGACCCCGACCTTCCAGTCGAGGTGCACCAGCGCCGCCAGGTCGAGCTTCGCGGCGCCGCGCCCGCCGCGCGCCGACATCCGGTAGCACATCCGCGCCGCCCTCATGGCGGCCAGCTCGTCCGCGACCGCCAGCCTCACGCGAATCCGGCCGGTCATGTGGAGCACGGCCAGGAAGAACTTGGGGAAGTCGTCGATCCGCACCGTGAAGTCCAGCCCCGTGCTCTCCATCTTGAACTCCAGGTCGGTGTCGAGAAGCCCGGACAGGGAATCCAGCGCCAGCAGGTGCCAGACGCTGCACTCGCGGTCCAGGACGTCATCGAGCGGCATCGGGTTGTCGTCCGCGTCGACAAACACCAGCCCGCCGCCGAACCTCTCCGGGTCGTCCTCTTCCGGCGCCAGCTCCAGCACCAT
>CAZZIL010000321.1:0-4338 GCA_964654265.1 uncultured Gammaproteobacteria bacterium
GCCTCGCGCGACAGGCCAGGCGCCAAGTGTGCTACACTGGAGGCACGATGACCCACAGAACCGACCACCGGGCAAGAGGAGCGATTGGGGAACCCCAATCCTCGGGGGGGACTGTGTCCCTTGGCGAGCAGGGCGCGACCAAAGTAGGAGGCGCGTCATCGGCGGGGACCCACACCGCAAGCGGCGCGTTGCAAACGACAGCGACGGTGGAGCACCCTGTCGGCATCGGGGTGGCTTGGCCGCCCGCACCGCCCCGTGAGCGAGCCCCGGGCGCGGACATCGCGTCCGTCCGGGCCCAAGGCCCTGGCCAGATACTCTCTCGCCTGAGGCCCTTCTCCCGCCTTGCCCAGTACTACCGGGACGACCTCACGCCCCCCAAGCAGGACGAGATGGTCAGCCTGCTCGTTTCTGTGATGGCATCGGGCAAGAGACGCCCGTTTGAGCGGGAACCGGGCGAGATCTACCCGGTGGACAACTGGGCGGAGGTCCACCTGGAGATGATGGACCTGACCGCCGCGTGCTTTTCGAAGACCGACGCCCTCTCGAAGGGCATGACAGAGCAACATGGCGACCAAGTCCTCGACTTGGTGGACTACCTTTTCGAGTACACCCATGGCAAGCTAGGCACCAGTCCCCACAACGATCCCGCCACGCGTGGCAACGGCAGCACTGACGACTACGCGGAGGGGGCACAGTGGGGCCGGGCCGTTTTGTTTCGCGTGCCGGCAGGCATTGTCCGTGAGCTCCGCCTCGACCCGGGCGCCCAAGGCTCCGAGACCCTCTCTCGGGCACGGGACATGTGCCAGAGATTTTTTGAGCGGGAATCCGGTTGTCCGCCCATGCGGGAGTTTGGCTTCCATGTCCCATACCTGTACGACTGGAACAAGACGTGGATGCGATCCATGACAGCGCATGTCTTCCCGACCGCCGCCGCCGACAGGAGACGGTTCCTGGCCGCGTGGGGCAGCTTTGTTCAGGAGAACCCGAGGGAGGCGATGTTCTTCGATCCCGTCTTCCGCGAGCTGTACGAGCGCGGACTGGTGCTGACAGACAGTGACGCGCACGGCTCGATGCTGTCCGACCCGGAAGTCTTGATCGGGAGGCTTTTCGCGTACGGTCACCTCAATTTCGAGGGCTTCGGCCCCGACGACCCCCTGTTCAAGAAGTTCAGGGAAGGGAGCAGTCGCCGGCAACGCATGGGGTTTGCCCACTATGCCGGGAAATACATCCGACTGGGCTGTCCGTCCGGGCGGGATTTCGATGGGCCCCGGGTCATCGCGTCGTGGGAATGGTTGCTTGAGCACCCGGACCCCGAGATTCTCTCCATGCTTGGACCATGGATTTGCTCACGAAGCAGGATGTTCACGCCGGACAAGCTGGCGGACCTGACCCTGCGCACGCTGACGGCGACCGACGGTCGCCTGGACGATGACGCCGGGTTGCAACATTCACTCAAGATGCTCGTTGACGCGGCCCCGGAAAAGACGCTCCGAAGCCTGGAGCTGTTCTTCAGCAAGGAAAACATGGACAACCAGCCCTTCCGGAAGGTTCTCTACCTGGCCAACCGGAGACCTTGGAGTGACGCCATAGAGGCCTTGTCGTCGTCGGACAGCCCCCAGACACAGCTGAGAGCGAGCAATCTGAGCGGGTTTCTGGCGGGCGTTCACTGGAAATTCCAGCGCGAGCAACACCGGCAGACCGTCAAGCTGCTTGGGGGAGGTCGCGCACAATGAGCGTCCGCCCCGCAATCGCCCCGATGCGCGTTCTCCCGGCACCGATCTGGGGAAGCATCGCGCGCCACTACGCGCGCGGACGCGGCCACGCCAGTCCCACCCGACTATCTTGCATGTCGAGGAGCAGCTGGCGACGCCCGCCGGGTCTGTGCCGTCATGGACACCACCTTGACCATGGCGTGCGTCGCCGAGACGCTCGGGATCAGCCTGCCGGGGTCGGCGGCGATCCCCGCCATGCACACCGACCGGCTGGTCACGCCGGAATCCGTTGACAACGCCCTGCGCGCCCTGCTCGTGCTCGGGGGATCGTCCAACGCCGTCATCCACCTAGCGGCCATCACCGGGCGGACGGGCCGTCCGGCTCCCGCTGGAACGTCTGAACGCGCTGCCGGAAATCGCCCCGGTGCTGGTCAACCTCAAGCCGACTGGCGAGCACTACATGGAGGACTTCTTCAGCACCAGCGACATGGGAGCCGTGTTGCGCGAACTGCGGTCGCTGCCGCATCTGGACTGCCCGACGGTCACGGGCGAGACGCTCGGCCAACGCCTGAGCCGGAAAGCCGCCGTCACCACCGACCGAGGCGTGATCGCGTTGCGCGCGGCCGATCGAGCTCAAGGGCGACCTGGTCGCCCTGTTCGGGTCGCTCGCGCCGCGCGGCGCGCTGCTCAAGCGATCGGCCGCCGACTCGCGCCCAGGCAGTCGCCGGCCCGGGAAACCGGGGAGGCGCACCGCTCGACAGGCCGCGCACCCGAGTGTGCTACACTTGACGCACGATGACCCACGGAAACGACCACCGGGCGAGAGGAGCGATTGGGGAACCCCAGTCCTCGGGGGGGACTGTGTCCCTTGGCGGACCGGCCGCGACCACAGGAGGCGCGCCATCGGTGGGGACCCACTCGGCAAGCGGCGCGATGCAACCGACAGCGACGGTGGAGCACCCTGTCGGCATCGGGGCGGTCTGGCCGCCCCCACCAACCGATGAGCGAACCCCGGACGCAGACGCCGTGTTCGACCGGGCACGGGGTCCCGACGAGGTGCTCTCCCGCCTGGTGTCTCTCGTCAGCACTGCCCGATATGACAGGGCCGACCTCACACCCCCCCAGCTGGACGAGGCGATCAACCTGATCGTTGCCGTGATGGAATCGGGCAAGGAACGCCCGTTTGAGCGGGAACCGGGCGAGATCTACCCGCTTGACAACTGGGCAGATGTCCACGAGCACATGGTCGACCTGATCACCGCGTGCCTGTCGACGGCCGATGCCCTCTCGAAGGACACGGCAAGACGGCATGGCGACCAAGTCCTCGACCTAGTGGAGTATCTCTTCGAGTACACCCACAGCAAGCTGGGCACCAACCCCCACAACGGTCCTCCCGCTCTTGACGAAGACGGCATTGACGAGTACGCGGACGCGTCGCAGTACGTCCGGGCCGTGCTGTTCCGGGGACCGGCAGGCATTGTCCGTGAGCTTCGCCTCGACCCGGACGCCCAAGGCCCCGAGACCCTCTCCCGGGCGTGGGACCTGTGCCGGCAATTTGTCGAGCGGGAGACCGATGGTCCGCCCGCCCGCGAGTTCGGCCGCCATGTCCAGCGCCTGTACGAATGGGACGCGGAGTGGATGCGGGCCATGGCAGGGCATGTCTTCCCGACCGCCGCGGCCGACAGGGAGAGGTTCCTGGCCGCGATCGGCAGCTTCCTCGCGAAAGACCCGACGGAGGCGATGTTCTTCGATCCCGTCTTCCACGACCTGTACCGGCGCGCGATGGACCTGACCGAGAAGGACGCGTACGACCCGCTGTTGCCCGACCCGGCGTTCTCGGTCGGGCGGATCTTCGCGCATGCCCACCTCCGGTTCGAGGGGTTCGGCCCCGGTCACCCCCTGTTCAAGGAATTTCTGGAGAGGGGCACCCGTCGGCAGCTCGAGGGGTTTGTGGAGCACACGAGTCAGCGCTTCCGTTGGGGTTTCCCGGTCCATCTGGGCTTCAGCGGCCCCCGGGCCATCGCGTCCTGGGAATGGTTGCTTGACCATCCGGACCCCGAGATTCTCCGCATGCTCGGGGACTGGATGTGCCTAAGCAGCGGGATCTTCTCGCCGGACGAGCTGGCGGACCTGACCCTTCGCGCGCTGAGACTGACCAATGGCCGGTTGAACAGAGACTCCGAGCTGTACCTGTCGGTCGAGGAACTCGCGGCAAAGTCCCCGGACAAGGCCCTCGAGATTCTGGAGCTGTACTTCCGCCCGGAAAACATGGCCGACAAGTCCCCTAGGTGGGAGCTCTACCTGTTCGCGCCGAAGCGTTGGGGCAATGCCATAGAGACCCTGTCGCAGAACCCCCGGACACAAGAGGGCGCACGCCGGCTGAGCGAGTTTCTGGAAGGGATTCGCCGGGAGTTCCGGCGCGAGCGGGACAAGCAGGACGCCGAGCGGGCCGAGAAGGCCGAGACACAATGAACTCCTGCCTTGCGATCCCCCCGGTGTGCGGTTCCTGGGCAGCAATCCGGGAGCCGCGTCCAGTGCCCGCCCGCACATGGACGAAAACCGGTCACTCCCCCCCCCAGTCGTTTCTCGGTCGTCAGGCACTCGGTCTTGCGTGCCTGCCTTGGTC
>CAZZIL010000322.1:0-6718 GCA_964654265.1 uncultured Gammaproteobacteria bacterium
TCGCCGCCTCCAGCACGCCGTTGCGCACCGCGTCGTACAGCTGGAAGTCGCCCGTCACGTCCTTCGCGCCGAACGGCTTGAACTCCAGCTCGCCGCCCGTCTTCTCCTTGATGCCGTTGCACCAGTCCTTGAACAGCTGCAGCCCCAGGCCGCCCGGCCACGAGGTCTGGATCTTCCAGCTGGTGGTCTGCTGCGCCGCCGCGTTGCCGATGAACGGCATCGCGATCCCGGCCGCGCCCGCCGCGCCCAGGAACCTGCGCCGCGACAGCGCGCCGCCGCGCCGACCTGTGTTTTCCGTGGTCTTCCCCATGCCGCCTCCTTGTGACATCCGGTTTGGGGGCGGATTGTAGCACATCCCTTGGGGGGTTCGGCGCGGTCGCGGCGAATTGCATGCAATCCGGCGCGGCGCGGTGCGCCGGCAGCGAGAACATCCCCAACCGGGCTCCCGGCAGACATCCCCAGGCCCGGCGGGCGCGATGTGCCGCGATCCGCCGGCGTGGGCACCGGCAGATGATCCGGGCCCGGCCACCGGGCCGGAGACGCCGATGGACGGGTGTAGCAAGGCGATCCCCGCGGGACTGACAATCGCCACCCCTGCCGATCCCCTGTTGTCCAGCCGGGAACGCGGCCGGCATCGGCCGCCGCGCAACACCCTGCGTGAGGCCCGGCCGGGAAACGCCCCGCATGGGAGGACAAGCCGCCCCCCATGACCAGGCGCCGGGGACCCGACGGGCAAAGGGTTGGGAGCCACGCCCAGTGGCCGCCAGCCCGGAAAGTCGACGGAAACGCGCCGCGCGGCAGGCCGAGCACTCCAAGTGTGCTACACTTGGCGCACGATGACACAGGGAAACGACCATCGGGGCAGTGGAGCGGTTGGGGAACCCCAGTCCTCGGGGGAGACTGTGTCCCTTGGCGGACCGGGCGCAACCACGGGAGACGCGCCGTCGGTGGGGACCCACACGGCAAGCGGCGCGATGCAACCGACAGCGACGGTGCAACGCCCTGTCGGTATCGGGGTCGCCTGGCCGCTCCCGCCGCCCGATGAGCGAACCCCGGACGCAGACGCCGCGTTCGACCGGGCGCAAGGACCCAACGAGGTGCTCCCCCGCCTGAGATCCCTCGTCCACCGTGCCCGGCATGACCGGACCGCCCTGACGGTCCCCGAACTGGCCGAGGCGATCGGTCTGCTCGTTGCCATAATGGAATCGGGCAAGGAACGCCCGTTTGAGCGGGAACCGGGCGATGTCTATCCGATCGACAACTGGGCGGACGTCCACGTGGAGATGATCGACCTGATCACCGCGTGTCTTTCGAAGTCCGATGTCCTCTCGCAAGACATGGCGGAGCAGCATGGCGACCAAGTCCTCGACCTGGTGGACCACCTGTTCGAGCACACCCGCAACAAGCTGGGCACCAACCCCCGCAACGACCCCGCCATGCGCGGCAACGGCGGCGTCGACCCCTACGCGGAATCGTCACAGTGGGCCCGGGCCGCGCTGTTCCGGGGACTCGTGTGGCTTGTTGAGGCGCTCCGCCACGAAGGGGCCGACCGACACTCCAAGGCCATCTCCCGTGCGCGGGGCATGTGCCAGAATTTTCTCGAGCTGGAATCCGACTGTCCGCCCATGCAGGAGTACGGCTACCATGCCCCATGCCTGTACGAGTGGGACAAGGAATGGATGCGATCCTTGGTCCCGCACGTCTTTCCGGCCGCCGCCGCCGACAAGAGGCGGTTCCTGGCCGCATGGGGAGGCTTTCTTGCGGAGAACCCGTCGGAGGAGCTCTTCCTCGACCCCGTCTTCCTCGGGCTGTGCGAACGCGGACTGGACCTGACAGAGAGTGACACGTACGGTCCGGTGCTTCCCGACCCGGAGTTCGCGGTCGGGAGGCTTCTTGCGTACGCCCACCTCCACTTCGAGGGTTTCGGCCACGACCACCCCCTGCTCATGAAGTTCTGGGAGGGGAGCAGGCATCGGCAACGCGCGGGGTTTGTCCACTACGCGGGAAAGTACATCCGGATCGATTGCCCGTCCGGCCGGGATTTCGACGGTCCCCGGGTCATCGCATCGTGGGAATGGTTGCTTGAGCACCCGGACCCCGAGATTCTCCCCATGCTTGGGCCGTGGATCTGCTCGCGCAGCAGGATGTTCACGCCGGACAAGCTGGCGGACCTGACCCTGCGCACGCTGACGGCGACCGACGGTCGCCTAAACGATGAAGCCGGGTTGCAACATTCACTCAAGAGGCTTGTCGACGCGGCGCCGGAAAAGACGCTCCGAGGCCTGGAGCTGTTCTTCAGCAAGGAGAACATGGACAACCAGCCCTTCAGGAAGGCTCTCTACCTGGCCAACCGGAGGCCCTGGAACGACGCCATGGAGACCTTGTCGTCGTCGGACAGCCCCCAGACACAGATGAGAGCGAGCAACCTGGGCGGGTTTTTGGCGGGCGTCCGCTGGAAATTCCAGTGCCAGCAGCGCAAACAGGCCGCCGAGTTGCTTGGGGGAGGTGGCGCACAATGAACGTCCGCCCCGCAATCGCCCCGATGCGCACTCCTCCGGCACTGACTTGGGGAAGCGCCGTGCGCCACTTCATGCGCGGGCGAGATCGCACTTCTCCCGTCCGATTGCCCCGTGCCGCCGGGCACTCGGTCCTGCGCACCAGCCTTGCCGGCTGCACGCGGAGTGTCACACGACCGGTCGCCCACCGGGGTCGCCACTCCGTCCCTCTCCCCATTTCCCACAAGCGTGAAGACTGATGAAGAAGTACCGAAAGATCGGCTTTCTCTTGGCGGCGGGCGCAAGCGTCGACCTGGGCTTGCCGACATCCCACGGCGTGGTGACGGGGTTTGACCGTCTGATGGCCGCCCCCGACCCCCAGATCACGGGCGACGACCGGGACCTGTACCGCAAAGTCAAGGCGTCTCTCCTGCCGAAGGAATCAGGGGACTTCGAGGCCATTTTCGATCGGCTAAGCGTGGATCCTGAAGATGCGGGCATACCGGCCCCCCGCAAGGCCAAGAAGAGGCTGACCGGAATCTTGCGCCAGCGCTTTGTTGAAATGCTGTTCATTGACGATTCGGGCATCGTCAACCACTTCCACAGGCTTGGTCCGCTCCCCTCTTGTCTTGGCTATCCGCTTGAGGTGTTCACGCTGAACCAGGACCAGGGTGTCGAGCGGGGCGCCGGACCTTTCGCGCACGTTGAGACCGGCTGTCGGGGCTATGGCCCGGACCATCCGTGGAGCCCGACCTGGTTTCCCTCGAACGGATTGTGGCTCATCATTTGCTTGCACAAGGTGCACGGATCGACCGACTGGCAGAGAAACCGCCATGGTCTGTTCTTCTCTGTCGGCCCCGGACAGCACTTCGATGCGGCGAAGGCTGTGCTTGTGCTTGGGCACAAGGAGAAGACCCTGGCGAGACTGCCGTACACCTTCGGGTTTCAGGAGCACCGCTTCAGAACAGTGGGGATGGACCTGGTGGTGGTCGTCGGGTTCGGCTTTCGGGACGAGCATGTCGTCGATCTGCTTTTGGATGTCCTCGGCAATGGGACAGATCTTCTGGTGGTCTCCCCGGAGACATCCGATTCCTTCGAGAGGTTCCGGGCGCGGGCAGCACAAGTCAGGGCCGCCAACTCGGATTCCACACCGGGCAGGATCCTGCTGTTGCGCCAGAGGGCACATGATTTTTTCATGGGTCTTCCGTGGTCACTGTATCGGGGAGTTCCCGCCGATGAAAACGGTGCGTGACAGATCCGTGCGTCCTGTGGGCGCCCACCGTCCCGCGACCTTGCGGCGACTGGCGCCAAGGGGACGGTCCGAGAGTGGGCAGGCACGGCGGCGCTGTCGGGCGCGATCTTCCTTGGCGTTCCTGCCGCCGGTCGGGGATCGGGCCGATGGCGGTCGCGCAATGCCGCGGCGAGTGCTTGGGCACGAACGTCGCGTGGGTGGGGTCGGTCAAGAGGGGATCGGCCAAGCCGGGAGCCGGTTGGTGACGATCGCCGACCGGGACCGCCTCGGTGCCGTCTCGACAATGGCGTGCGCGGCCGGGACACCCGGGGACCGGCCTGTCAGCCAGTGGCGATTCCCTCTTGCGCGCCGCGGAAGACTTCCGTGGTGCCTGGACGGAGTTCGTTCACACCGGGCGCAGGCTTGAAGGGCGCCCCACTCCTTGCCGGGATGCGCGACGGGGGGCAGGCCGGCCGTGCGAAGTCCCGACCCGGCGGGATTGCCCGCACGCGTTCCGGCTCCTCTGCCGCCGTTCTTCCGCGATGGGCTGCCGAAGGCGCCGGATGCGACACCACGCGGGCAGGATCGGCCGAGAGGAGGTCAATCAGGTCAAAGTGTGCTACACTTGACGCACGATGACACAAGGAAGCGACCATCGGGGTAGCGGAGCGGTTGGGGAATCCCAGTCCTCGGGGGGGACTGTTGCCCTTGGCGGACCGGGCGCGACCACAGGAGACGCGCCATCGACGGGGACCCACACGGCAAGCGGCGCGGCGCAACCGACAGCAACGGTGCAACACCCGATCGGCTTCGGGACGGCCTGGTCACCCCCGTCACCCGTGGCGCACGCGCAGGACGCAGGCGCCGTGTTCGACCGGGCGCAAGGACCTGACGAGGTGCTCCCCCGCCTGAGATCCCTTGTCAGCACGGCCCAATATGACCGGGCTGATCTCACGCCCCCCGAACAGGCCAAGGCGATCAACCTGCTCGTTGCCATAATGGAATCGGGCAAGGAACGCCCGTTTGAGCGAGAGGTGGGCGAGACCGAACCGATAGACAACTGGGCAGAGGTCCTCTGGGACATGGCCACTTTTGTCGAGGAGTGCCTGGCAACGGCCGATGCCCTCTCAAAGAGTGTGGCACAACAGCATGGGAACCAAGTCCTCGACTTGGCGGAGTACCTTTTCGAGTACGCCCTCGGCAACATGGGCACCAATCCCCGCAACGGACCCGTCGCGCTGGACGATGACGGCATCGACCCCTACGCGGAAGTGTCAAAAACCCTCCGGTGCCAGCTGTTCAGGGTGCCGACAGGCATCGTCCGGGAGCTCCGGCACGACCTGGGCGCCCAAGACCCGGAGACCCTCTCCAGGGCGTGGGACCTGTGCCGGAAACTCCTTGAGCGGGAGACAAGCACCCCGCCCGCCCGCGAGTTCGGCTTTCACGTCCGGCACCTGTACGACTGGGACGCGGAATGGATGCGGGACATGGCGGGACATGTCTTCCCGGACGCCGCCGCCGACCGGGATCGGTTCCTGGCCGCCGTTGGCAGCTTCCTGTCGAAAGACCCGACGGAGGCGATGTTCTTCGACCCCGTCTTCCACGGCCTGTACCGGCGCGCGTTGGACCTGACCGAGAAGGACGTGTACGACCGGTTGCTGCCCGACCCGGCGTTCTCGGTCGGGAGGATCTTCGCGCACGCCCACTTCCGGTTCGAGAGGTTCGGGCCCGACCACCCCCTGTTCCGGGAGTTCCAAGAGAGGTGCACCCACCAGCAACTCGTGGGGTTTGTCCACTACGCCGACAAGCACATACGGCTGGAGCGGCCGGCCGGGCAAGACTTCGACGCTCCCCGGGTCATCGCGTTCTGGGAATGGTTGCTGGAGCGCCCGGACACCGGGATTCTCCCCATGCTCGGCGACTGGATTTGCTCGCGAAGCGGGATCTTCACGCCGGGCAAGCTGGCGGACCTGACCCTGCGCACGCTGACGCTGACCGACGGCCGCCTGGACGACGAGGCCGGGTTGCAACAGTCCCTCAAAAGACTTGTTGGCGCGGACCCGGAAAAGACGCTCCGAATCCTGGAGCTGTTCTTCAGTAGGGAAAACATGGACAGCGAGCCATTCAGGAAGGTTCTCTACCTAGCCAACCCGACACCCTGGACCGGCGCCATAGAGACCTTGTCGGAGACACCCCGGACACGGGAAGGGGCGCAAAAGCTGACCGGGTTCTTGGAGGAGCTCCATCGCGAGTCCGTCCGCGAGCACCCGCGGGAAGCCGAGCGGGTCGGGGGTGGCGGCGGACAATGAGCGCCTGCTTCCTTGGCGTTCCTTCCGTCGGCCAGTGATCGGGCCACTGGCGGCCGCGAAACCGCGGCGGGCACCTGGGCGCGGTGTCGCGCGGCCGGGACCGGCCAAGAGGGGATCGGCCCGGCGGGAGTCGGCTGGTGACGACCGCTGGCCGGGGTCGCCATGGGCGACGCCTCGGCAATGGCGCGCGTGGTCGGGCGGGACCGGCCTGTCGACCGGCGGCGATTCCCCCTTGCGCGCCGCGGAAGACTTCCGTGGTGCCTGGACGGAGTTCGTTCACACCGGGCGCGGGCTTGGAGGGCGCCCCACTCCTTGCCGGGATGCGCGACGGGGGGCAGGCCGGCCGTGCGAAGTCCCGACCCGGCGGGATTGCCCGCACGCGTTCCGGCTCCTCTGCCGCCGTTCTTCCGCGATGGGCTACCGAAGGCGCCGGATGCGACACCACGCGGGCAGGATCGGCCGAGAGGAGGTCAATCAGGTCAAAGTGTGCTACACTTGACGCACTATGGCATCAGGAAACGGCCATCGGGCAAGAGGAGCGACTGGAGAACCCCAGTCCTCGGGGGGGACTGTGTCTCTTGGCGAGCCGGGCGCAACCACCGGGAGCGTGCCACTGACGCAAACGCACACGGCAAGCGGCGCGATGCAATCGACAGTGGCAGTGCCACTCCCCGCCAGGCACG
>CAZZIL010000323.1:0-2598 GCA_964654265.1 uncultured Gammaproteobacteria bacterium
GGCCAGCGTGCCCAGTGCAACCAGCCACGGGTCTACGGTTTCACCCGTCGCGACCGGCGGAAGGGCGACAACCCTCACCTGTGCCCGAGGTGCCGCGGTCGCCGGTAGTGGAAGCCCGGCACACACGGGGGCAGATTCCGAACTGCGTTCCAGGCGACGGGCGTTCCGTGGCTTCCGGATGGACGAGATCGACCACTGGGAGGTTAACGCCATGGTCGGCAACGGCTCGTGCCCTGTTCCCGGTATCGTGCTCCCCGACCTTCGGTCATGAGGTCCGGGAGGGACACTTTCACTCGCACCCGCGTCTCCGTCCAGCAAGACCGAGGGTGACACAGCACGGCATGACATGGCGCATCTCCCAGAGAAAGTTGGTCCGAGTCTATCGCCGCCAGTTGATGAAGTCAAGCGAGCGAGCCCGGCCGCGAACGACGCCAACGGAGCGCGAGGGGGCAGGGTGTCGGGAGAGGTCGCCTGCCCAGCGTCAAGCGGCTGGCCTCGTTGTGAGGAGTGCCTGCCGGGCAGATGTAGCGGTGCGCCCGTCTCGGGTAGACCCGAGAGCCGGGGCGAGAGACACACG
This sequence comes from uncultured Gammaproteobacteria bacterium, assembly GCA_964654265.1. Taxonomy (GTDB): domain Bacteria; phylum Pseudomonadota; class Gammaproteobacteria; order Tethybacterales; family CBDBMS01; genus CBDBMS01. The sequence continues at coordinate 578 of CAZZIL010000323.1, forward strand.
GAACGGTCGATCGAGGCATCGCGCGAGATCTGAGAGTCGGCGGGAGACCGCCGACGGAGCGACCGGGAGCGCAGGCGGAGTTCTATCCGACGCACGTGCGCAGGGGGTTATGATCGAAAGCTGTGTTCAGGGCCTTGGGGGTCGGCTGACGCCTCCCGGGAGACCGAACCACATCCAACAACAGTAAGGAGGACAGGATGAGCAAGTGCAAGAAGAAGCGGCCCCCGCTGGAGACGGCGGCCGTGATCGCGCGGAGCGCGCTGACGGAGTTGGTGCGCGTGAACGTCATCGGCCTGCTCGCGGACGCGTTGCGGGAGGAGTGCGCGGTGATCCAGGAGACGTTGCGGGAGCGCCGATTGGCGGACGGCCGCCCGGCGGTGATCCGCAACGGCTACCACCAGGAGCGCGACCTGCTGACGGTGTGCGGGTCGGTGCCGGTGCGCGTGCCGCGCTTGCGCGCGCGCGACGGGAAGCCGTTCACCTTCCACTCGAAGTTGGTTCCCCCCTACCTGCGGCGTTGCCGGGAGCTGGACGAGGCGTTGCCGTGGCTGTACCTGCGCGGCGTGTCGCAGGGGAACATGCAGGAGACCTTGACGGCGTTGCTGGGCCAGGACGTGGGCACGCTGTCGCCGCAGCTGGTCAGCCGGCTGAAGAAGCGCTGGGAGCAGGAGCACGCCGAGTGGTCGGCGCGCCCCCTCGGCGACATGCGGATCGTCTACATCTGGGCGGACGCGGTCTACTTCCGCGTGCGCGGCGCGGCGGAGTCGGTGTGCATGCTGGTGGTCGTCGGGGCCGACGACCAGGGCAAGAAGCACTTCCTGGCGATTGAGCCGGACACCCGCGAGTCGGCGCACAGCTGGCAGCGTCTGTTGCACCAGCTGGCCGAGCGCGGGCTGGAGGCTCCCCGCCTGGCGGTGGCGGACGGCGCCGCCGGGTTCTGGGCCGCCTTGACGAAGGTCTTCCCGAAGACCCGGCAACAGCGCTGCGTGGTGCACAAGACCCGCAACGTGCTCAACTGCCTGCCCAAGTGCCTGCACGCCCAGGCCAAGAACGACCTCAGGGAGATCTGGGCCGCGCCCACCCGCAAGCAGGCCGAGCGCGCCGCGCGGCGCTTCGGCAAGGTCTACCGCGACAAGTACCCGAAGGCCGCCGAGTCCGTCGACAAGGACCTGGAGCGGCTCCTGGCCTTCTACGACTTCCCCGGGGTGCACTGGCAGTCGATCCGCTCGACCAACGTGATCGAGTCGGCGTTCGCCACCATCCGCCTGCGCACCCGCCAGACCCGCGGCAGCAACAGCGTCGGCACGGTCACCGGGATGGTCTACAAGCTGGCGATGGCCGCCCAGCGCAGCTGGCGTCGGCTCAACGGCTTCGAGTGCATCGCCCAAGTGCTGGACTTCGTCCCGTTCCGGGATGGCGTCCAGCAGGAAGAGGAGGAGGAGTGTGCGCAGGCGGCCTGAGGAGCCAAACACAACATTTTGTCATTTCCCATGTCCTCATCGGTAAGACTCTCCTTCCAGACCAAACGACGAAGGGCGTCACTTTGCCATTTCGGCAAAGTGCGTGACCACTCGCGAATATCTTCGTACGCGCTGATCATGGCTTACCCTCCTTGCCAGAAGAGCAGACAAGGAGTGTCCTGAACTCGCCACCAACTTGCAGGGACTGCCAGCAGATGACGGGACACTCACGGGACGGAAGCAACCATGGGTGGCTTGGTGGCCTCGGGTCGGTCGGGCAAGGACATTCAGCGAGACGGCACGGTGCGATGCGGGTCCCTGGGAGCGACTCCCGCTCGAACCAAGCTCCCCCGGCAGTGTTGGTGCGCGCACCTCCGACGATCCTCGCACCGGGCACGCTCATCACGCACTTGCGCGGACCGTACACCCGGACGCGGCGCACTCTCCCGCCCCCACTCACTGAATGAGCGGTGGCAACTGGCGGCTCGTGTCCTGCGACTGTCATCACCAAGCGGATCCGTTCGCGTGCAATCCTACCCTCCCCGACCGGAAGAGTCAACC
>CAZZIL010000324.1:0-6286 GCA_964654265.1 uncultured Gammaproteobacteria bacterium
CCAACGCGGCAGGTCCGGCGTGCGGGTGACACCCGAGGACAACCCTTCCCGGAGGGCCATCCCGTCCCCGCGATCGGCTGACCCGGACCACGGGTGACCGCCGGGAAGGGTGGGCACCCGCGTCCCGAACGCCGACAAGGCCTCGGCTCCCCCCGGTGTCGTGGCGACCGTGCCACGGGAGGCGAACCGCACGCCCCTGCGTTGCCCCAGGAACCCGACAGGCCCAGGTGACCGAGCCAGCACAAGTCTGCCTGGTCGCCCTGCCGACGGTCGCCTTCTCATCCCGCGGAGCGGAACGCACTCCCGACACCCCCCGCCTGACGGATCGGCATGGGACTCGGTCCCGCGGTGCGGCACCCGCTCCGGACGGCGAGCCCGGCGATCGCAACCCGCGCGATCACGACCTTTCCGGGCAACCGTGGAACGTCCCCGCAACCCGCCCGGGGCGTGACTGTCCCGCACCCCTTGGTGTCGCCCTGACCTTTCGACCCGATGCGCGTCCTGCCTACGTGCGGGTGATCTTTGGCCCGATGTACACCACGTAGACGGGATCCCCTGCGCGCCCTGTCCAGTGGTAGTGGAACCGCAAGGGTGGCGTGTGGTTCACCTTTCCGTGGAATGGGCAAAACAGCTGCTGTGCCGGATCGCCCGGGTGCCGGAAGGTCATCCGGTCCCTGAACCTGTTCTTTTCCGTGTCGGACGAGTCGGAGAACGCGGCGTTGCCGCCGGTGAAGTGGGCGCCGTGTATGCGGTGACCTTCAGGCGTGCGGTCCCCCCGGTTGTCGAACTCGCGAGCGAGACCGTCCAGGACGCCGAAAAGACCGAACAGTCTCCTGGCGACGGGCATGGCGAATGTGACCCTGCGAAGAGGGTCGAAGCACTTTGCGCCGAACGTCAGGCACGGGAACCGGGCCTCTGACGCAAGTCGCAGGCTCTCCCACGAGTCGAGAGCGGGAGGAAGCCTGCCCAGGAGCTCCCGTGCCTGCGAGACATCGCGAATGTTTTCCAGGCGCACCTGGGAATCCGGAAGGGACGAATCGCCATGGCACAGCCGGACCACGAGAGGCGAGAAGTCCCAGTCGGAGGGCACCAGACTGACCACGGCTGTCTCTGATCCCCTGATGGCCCGGTACGCGGCCTCCCCTACCGCCGTGTCGGTGACGACCTCGTCCTTGCACTGCAGGAAGTCGTCGGGGGAGTGCCAAAGGCGCCGGTCGCCTTCACCCGGCACAGCCTGCGTCAACCACCGCATGACCATCGTCAGTTGCTGCCGGGTGCAAACGCGGTTCAGCGCCTGCTTCAGATGGGTGTCGGGCATGGGGTGCGTGCATGCCAGGTGGTGCGTGCAAAGCAGACGCCGACGGGACTCCTCAACTTCCCTGCGAATCGCGAGCAACGTGCCAAGGGCCTCCTTGAAGGCGGTGTCACCGGCGAACTGTCGGTGGATCGACAACTCGTTGACAAACAGGTCCATGTCAGTCCCAGCCCAAAAGCTCGCGCATGTCCTTGTCGAACTGGTCGAAGAACCCATCGGGCCAATCGTCAAGATTCCCGCGCCTGTCAATGCCCAGGACCGTGGACTGGGGCATCCCTGCGCCAGTCACTTGGGGCAGCGGCCTGAAGTAGATGAACGCCACGTCCTCCGGCCTGGCTTTCTCCCCGATCACGGCCTTCCGTATGCCGTTCACCACGTGGTCACTGTGTGTCTCCACCAGGATCTGGATTCCCGCGGCCGCCGCCTCGGCGAGGAATTGTCCCATCGTTGTCTGCCCTGACGGATGCAGGTGGACCTCGGGGTTCTCGACCAGGATGATGTCGCCCTCCTTGGCCGCCAAGGCGGCCAGAACGATTGGGAGAGCCTGCGTCACCCCAAACCCCGTGTGTTTCGGGGAAACATAGTCCATTTTCGAGGATGTCCGGATCCCCAGTGTCGCAACGCTCGCCGTGTCGACCTTGTCCACAGACAGCTCGAATTCCGGGAAGAGACGCCCCATGTGGGCCACAACCTGTCCTCGTAGGGTGGGCGCGGCATCTCCGTGGGCCAGCCCTGGCAACACAGGGTTGTCGCCGCCGAAAAACAGCGTGCTTGCCACGTGCGCGCCTGGGGGATCGGTGGTGGTGGCACGCTTGGGGTCCACCAGAGGGTATGTCTCGCGAGGACCAAGCCGTTCCGCGGAGAGTAGGCTGATGCGGCGCAGGCACTCGACCATGGAGTCGTCGTGGAAACCCTGTGGCATCAGGTTGCGCACCACGCGGGGAGACCGTTCCTCAGTCTCGTTCACCCGCATGCCCGACACATCCATGGACATGTCAGGCCGATCGCCCGTGAAACTCCAATGGACTGACGATTCCCGGGTGGACAAGCCAATCTCGATGGTGTCCCTGCCAGTGGGGCTGATGATATCACCCACCGTCCCCATCCGTGTCGCCGATCCGTTGAGCATCAACCGTGTGGACCACTCGTGATCCCGCATGGTCTGGTGCAGAAGGAGCAGGGCCTGCAACACGGTCGATTTCCCGGATGCGTTCGGCCCTGTCAGCGCTGTGAGCGGCCTCAGGGGGACCTGCAGGTGCTCAAAGCACTTGAGGTGGGATAGCTCAATCCGCGTCAGCATCGAAAACCCCCTTGAGAACCGCGCGCGTCCTCTCGAAGCGGCGGGACACGCGAACAGCGTCGTTTGTGCCCTTTGTGATCGCATCCTCGAACTCGGGGTCTGCGAGCATGCCCCCGACGGCCGTGAGCAACCGCTTCCGGTTTGCCGCGACCGCGTCTTCGGGGTACCGTGACAGGCCTGTCGACATGACGTCCCACAAGGCGGCGTTGATGACGGATCGCCTGGGTCGGTCGGGAAACTGCCGGCGGAAGGCGTCTTTGCCGAACACCTTGGTGTTGTTGGCAAGACTTCTGCGAAGATCCCGTGAGAGCGCGGAGCGCTCTTGTTCCGGGCATTTGTTCATCCGACGGAGACACTCGGCGAGGAAGCCGTCCATGTCGCCGCGGTACTCCTCGTGACCGAGGGTCTGGAACGCGCAGAACCTGTTGATCAACTCGCGGTCCCGCATGGCCTTTGTGCTCAGTCCGCTGTCGGTTGCCGTGCGGAAGAGGTCGGTCTCGGCCTCCTCCTTCAAGAACCGTGTGGCCGGGCCCATGAACATGCAGTTCCTCATTTGCTGTCGTGTCAGTCGGGTGCCGCTGTTCACGCGCTCGAAGATGTCAAGTCGGGCGCGCTCAGGCATTCTCGAATCGATGATGTAGAACCTGAGGTTGCAGTCTTCCACCCTGTTTTGGAGCCTCGGGGGGAGATCCGAGAACCTCTTGCGGTTCAGGTCGTCCCGGTCGGTGAGCGCCAGTCTCAGCTCGTCCGAGACGAAGCGCACGAACGTGTGCAGGCGTTGCAGGCCGTCCACCACCACCATGTGGCCGTCATCGTTCTCTGCCGCGTAGAACACCGGCAACGGGATGCGCATGATCACGGATTCGATGAGCTTGCTCTGGGTCGCCTCCGGCCAGACGAAGTCACGCTGGAAATCGGGGTTCATGACAACGATGCCTTGCTTGATCCGGCGGAGGGTCTCAAAGACCGTTCGGCTGTCCGCGCGAACCCGCATCTCATCAAAGGCAAAGTCGCCCCACTCGGATCCGCCGGTGTCAGTGCCTTCCAACTCCGCATTCGCGGGCAAATCGACAGGCATCCCAGCCGACTGCACGTCTCCGCCGTGGAGCACGACGGACTGTCTCCACACCACGGTGGGCTCCCGGGGAGGCACAGGAGTCCCTTGCCCCGGCAGGTCCACCGTCGGCGAGATCGCTGGAGCTGTCACGTACGACTTGTCCATGGGGGGATTGTACACGCGAACCGCGCGAAGTCGGCGTGTTCCCGGAGGTTTGGCGCAAATTTTTTCGGGAGGTGCCTGCTCCAGACCGCGCAAGGGAGCGGTTGTCCAGCCACCTTCCCCACACGGGCGGACAGGGGTCTTGGGATGTTCGGCGCTCTCGGGTTGCCCATGGCATGCTCGGCCAGGCTGTGACTGCCTCCCGCTCCGCCTGGCTCGGCCGACTTCAGGATGCCTCCGGGTGCCGGGCTTGGCGGCGTCTCGGGTGGAAAAGCATCGCGCGGGGCCCGGGGGCAAGGCAGGCACGGGGTGGCGTGCCGCACGGCTCGTCGTCCCGGCCTGCCTGTGTTGGGTGGCGACGTGCGTGGGCGGCTTACTCTCCCCGGCGGGTCAGCACCTCGATGTGCCTGGCGAGCAGGTCGGTCTCGATGTTGAGCCGGGTTCCCGGCCCGGCCTTCGCCAGGTTGGTCGCGGCCAGCGTGTGCGGCACCAGTTGGGTGTCAAGCCCGTCGGCGAACTTCTCGCACACGGTGAGCGACACCCCGGCGAGCGTGACGCTCCCCTTGGGGACGATGTGCCTGAGCAGGCTGTCCGGGCACGACACGCGCATTCGGCGGCTGCCGTCCTCGTCGCGCGCCTCCCGGACGGTCGCGACCCCGTCGACATGCCCGGTGACGAAATGTCCGCCAAGGCGTCCGGTCGCCGGCAGCGCACGCTCGATGTTGGCATGCTCGCCGGGGCGGAACCCGGCGACGGTCCTGGCGGTCTCCGGCGAGAGGTCGAACTCGAGTTGCCGGCCGTCGGCGGCCGTGACCGTCAGGCAGGCGCCGTCGACCGCCACGCTGTCGCCGACCCGGACATCCCCGGCGAACCCCGGCGGGCACGAGACGGCGAGCCTGCCCGGCGCGGAGTCGCAACGCAGCACCTCCGCGGTCGCCTCGACCAGCCCGGTGAACAAGCGGCGCCTCCGGTCAGGCCGCCCCGCCTAGCTCGGACAGCGGCCAGCGCGGCCGCACGCCCGCCGGGCGACGCGCCGGGTCCGCCGGCTCCGCAATCCCCCCCTCCGCGAGCCGGTGCGCGGCGAACGCGGTCATGGCGGCGTTGTCGACGCGCAGCGGCCCCGAGCAGGTGTGGAGGGTGGCCCCGGCGGCCTCGCACGCCTGCCGCAGGCGCTCGCGCAGCCTCAGGTTGCGGGAGACGCCGCCGACGGCGGCGACCTGCCGGGCGCCGGTCTTTGCGATCGCCGCCTCCGTCTTGGCCGCGAGCGCCTCGACGGCGGCCTTCTGCAAGCTGGCGGCGATGTCGGCGCGGCGCGCGTCCTTGGCGTTCTCGATCAGCCGGGCGGCGGTCTTGAGTCCGCTGAAGCTGAGGTCGAGCGAGGGTGCCCGGCCATCGGGACCGGCAGTTCGTGCGCGTCCTCGTCCCCCTTCGCGAGTGCCTCGAGCCGCGCCCTGCCGGGGTAGCCGATCCCCAGCCGGAACGCGACCTTGTCGAAGCACTCGCCGACCGCGTCATCGAGGGTGGTGCCGAGCACCCGGTAGTCGTGTAGCGCGCGCGTGGACCAGTTGCGTGTGCCCGCCGGTCGCGAGCAGGCACAGGTGCGGGAACTCGAGGTCGGCGTTCTCGATCAGCGGGGAGAGGACGTGCCCCTCCAGGTGGTTGACCGCGATCACGGGCTTGCCGGTCGCGAACGCGACCGCGTTGGCGGTCGCGGCCCCGACGACCAGGCACCCGACGAGTCCGGACCCGGCGGTGTGCGCGACGGCGTCGATCTCCGCCGGCGCGGCGGCGAGCGCGCGGTCCACCATCGGCATCAGCCAGCGGACGTGCTCCCGTGACGCGACCTCGGGGACGACCCCGCCGTAGGGGCGGTGCGCCTCCTCTTGGGAGCGCACGTCGTTGCGCACGACGCCATGGTCGCCGACGAGCGCGACCGCGGTCTCGTCGCAGGAGGTCTCGATACCGAGGATCAGCATCGCGTTGCGGCGACGGCGCGTCTTGGCGCCGCGGGCGGCCCGGGCGTCAGGGCGCGTTCCCGGCGCGGCGGCGGTACGCCCGCGGGCTGACGCCGGTCCACGAGCGGAAGGCGCGCGAGAAGGCCGAGAGATCCGAGTATCCCAGCGCGAACGCGATGTCGGTCAGCGGGCGGTCCGTGTCGGCCATGTAGTGCAGCGCCAGCTCGCGCCGCGCCGAGCGCAGCAGCTCCGGGAACCCGAGACCGTTTTTCATGAGGGTCTGCCGGAACTCCCACTCGGTCTCCCCCATGATCTTCGCGAGCACCGGGATGGTCGGCGCCTGCCCGTCCAGCCGCAGCTTGATCTGCTCGCGGATCAGCGACGTCAGGTCCTCCGGGCCGGCGTCGGGCTCGCAACGGCGCTGCAGGAACGATTCGGCGACCGAGAGCAGGTAGGGGTCCTGGCCCGGCATCGGCCGTCCCAGGTCCTCGCGGGTG
>CAZZIL010000325.1:0-10496 GCA_964654265.1 uncultured Gammaproteobacteria bacterium
GGCGCGGCCTTGGGTGGCTCCCCGAGTAGGGCTCGAACCTACGACCTAGCGGTTAACAGCCGCGCGCTCTACCAACTGAGCTATCGGGGAACTCCGTGGCGGCAATCGGGGGATTATAGACAATGCGGCACCCGCACCTGCCCGGCTTGCGCCCGGCGGGCGTGAAAACCCCGCGGGCGGTTGCGGGCTTGCCGGCGCCCCCGGCGGGGTTGCGCGGGATCGCGCACGCGGGAGCAGGCTTGGGTCCCCCGCACAACGGATACAATGGGGGGATGGGATTTGCGGTGGTGACAGCGGGGGGCGGCAGGCGCCTTGCCGGGGCGGCGCTTGCCTTGGCGTTGCTTGGCGCGCCGCCGCCGGCGGGCGCGGACTCGCGGGACGAGGAGGCCGTGTTCGAGGCGATGACCGGCTACATGATGGGCGAGTCGGGAAACTACCTGGACGCGGCGACGAGGCTGTTGCGCATCGGCATGAGCGTCGGCGACGGGGGGCTGTTGCACTCCGCGGCCGAGTACGCCTGGCAGGCGAGAAAGTACGGGCTGGCGCTGAAGGCCGGGCGGGAGTGGGTGGAGGTCGAGGATTCGCTCGAGTCCAACCGCTTGGTGGCGAGGGTGCTGATCGGCATGCGGGAGTGGGCGGCCGCCCGCCCGGTGCTCAGGAAGCTGGTGGAGGAGCACTCGATCCCGCCGGCCGCGTACCGAAGCCTGGTCGCCGACATCGGGGATCCGCTGGAGCGCCGCTGGGCGATCCGGGCACTCGCGGAGCACTACCCCGGCGCCGACCGGGACGGGGAGTACTACGAGACGCTGGCGCGCCTCTACCTTGACGCGGGCATGGACCGGGAGGCGGTCGAGAGCGCCGCGATCGCGGTGGGCGTCGCCCCCGACGACACCGGCGCCGCCACCCTCTACACCGAGCTGCTGCTCGACCGCGACTACGACTCCGGCCGCGAGCAGCTGGCGTCGCTTGTGTCCGGCGGCCATGTCGCCCCCGAGGAGTTCTACCGGCTGGCGGCGCAGGTGCACCTGTCCGCCCACGCGCGCGACAACCTCGACATGATGAGGCGCGCCTATTTCCGCCCGGCGATCCCGAGCGAGGAGCTCTACTACCTGGCAAGGATGGCGCTGTTCGCGAACGACCCGGACCTGGCCAGGGAGTACCTGATGCGTGCCGTGTCGCAGGCGCCGGAGAAACCCTCCGCCAGCTTCCTGCTGGCGTTCCTGATGATCCAGGACCGGGAGACCGACCGCGCGCTCGGGGTGTTCGAGGACCTGGCGGGACACCTCGGGACGACGCGGGAGGTGGTGATCGCGCAGTTCAGCTACTACCAGACGGCGTTGAAGGGGCAGCCGTCCGTGCCGAACCGGGACCTCTCGGCCTCGTCGGTGAGCAGCTACCGTGCCGGGACAATGCTCAACGAGATTGGGAAGCCCCACCTCGCGTTGCAGGCGCTGTCGAAGGTCGGCGTCACGGACGGCATCCTCCACTTCTTCGCCCAGATCGAGATCGCCAACATCCTGATGGGGCGTGGCGACCACGACGCGGTGTCGTCGATACTCCGGCATCTGCGCCTCGAGTACGGGAGCGAGGACCGGAGGCACCTCAACGACCGGGACATGGTGGCGCAGCTTGACATCGCCGAGGCCGGGCTGATCGAGATCGCGGAGGGGAAGCGCGCGGCGATGGACTTCCTGTTCAGGCGCGCCCAAGATCTGCCGGATCCGCGCCCGCTCCTTTACCGGATATCGTTCCTTGCCGAGGAGCTGGGCGAGTCCGACGTGGCGGAGGAGGTGCTGAGACGCTACGTGGCGTTGCCGGTGCAGAAAACGGCCCTCCCGGACCCGGAGGGGTACAACGCGCTCGGGTACCTGCTGGCCGACCACAACCGGAGCCTTCCCGAGGCGAGGGACCTGATCGGGCGCGCGATCGCGCGCACCCCGGCGGATCCCAACGTGATCGACAGCCTGGGGTGGGTGCAGTACCGCCAGGGGGACCTTGAGGGGGCCCGCAAGAACCTGATCCGCGCGGCGAAGCTGTCGATGGCGGCGGAGATACACGCACACCTGGGCGAGGTGCTCTGGAAGCTCGGCGACCGCGATGCCGCGAGCGTCATCTGGAGGCGCGCCCTCTACCTGCATCCCGACAACAAGACGCTGCTGGAGACCATTGACCGCCTGGGACCGCTGTAGCCTTCCGGGGATCGTGGCCGCGGCACTCTTGGCGACCGGGTGCGGGCTTCCCTTCCTTGCCGCGGAGCCGGACGAGGCCGCGCTGTTCTCGGCGCGCGGGGGCGTTGTCACGCAGATCGGCTCCGAGCCTCCGCGGCGCACGCTGTTCAAGTGGAGCCGGCTGGCGGAGACCGGCGGGCCAAGGGACAGGTTGACGGTGATGTCGCCCGCCGGGATGGCGCTCTTCCGGGTGGAGCGCACCGACGGCGACTTCAGTTTCCGCGACGCCTCTGGCCAGGTCGCCGAGGGGGACGAGGCGCTGCGCATGTTCCGCCACCAGTTCGGGTGGCAGCTGCCCTTGGACGAGGCGGCCTATTGGATCCGGTGCAAGTCGCACCCGGAATCGTCCGCCGTGGAGCGGATCACCTTCCGGGGTGAGGTGGTGATCGAGCAGGAAGGCTGGATCGTCGAGTGCTCGAACCTCGACCCGGAAGGGCGGCCGCTGAGCGTCCGGATGGCGGGCGAGCACGCGACCCTGCAGCTGGAGATCGCCGAGTGGGGGAACTGAGCGGGGGGTTCGACCTGGAGCTGGCCGCCCCCGCCAAGCTGAACCTCCGGCTCGAGGTGCTGGGCCCCGCGGAGGGGAACCACCACCGGATCGACACCGACATGGTCCCGGTGTCGCTCTGCGACACGGTGCGGCTGCGCCGCCTTGAGGACGGCGAGATCCGGGTCGGCGGCGGGCCGTTCCCCTTTCCGCAAGAGGCCAACCTCGCGTGGCGCGCGGCGACGACGCTGAGGCGGAGGCTCGGTGATGTGCCGGGGGCCGACATCGAGATATCGAAGGCCATACCGGCCGGGGCCGGCATGGGCGGCGGCAGCTCGGACGCGGCGGCGACCCTGACGGGACTGCTCCAGCTGTGGGAGCGAGACCTGGACCGCGGCGAGCTGGCGCGCCTGGCGCTGGGACTCGGGACGGACGTCCCCTTCTTCCTGCAAGGCCGGCCGATGCGCGCGCGCGGCGTCGGCGAGGCGCTTGAGCCCCTGGAGTGCAGGCGCGAGCGCTTCGCGATCGCCGTGCCGGATTGGCGGGCGGACACCGCGGAGGTGTACCGCCGGCACGACGATTTGCTAGAATCGGGGGTCCCGTCGGCGCTGGGGGACCTTGCCCGGCGCGTGGGGCGGAACGACCTGACGGCGGCGGCGGCGGACCTGGCGCCCGCGGAATCGGGCTTTGTCGGGCTGATCGGGTGGATGCTTGACCGGTTCGGGAACGCGTGCATGACCGGGAGCGGGTCGGCCGTGTTCTCGAGGGTGGGTGACGGTCCGTTGCCGGACCCGCCAGCCAAGGCGGTCCTGCTGGAGGCGGAGACCGTCACCGGGGGCGACGACAACGGCAGGCTTGTTGGGGAGTAGCCAAGAGGTAAGGCAGCGGATTTTGGCTCCGCCACCGCAGGTTCGAATCCTGCCTCCCCAGCCCGACAGTCCGCGGGGAACCGCGCGCCTAAAGGTCGATCGGCGCCATGACCTCGGGGACGATCACCCGGGTCTTCTCCCCCTCCATCTCCCTCACGAACCCGTCCGCGCTTGGCGCGAGCAGCGGGAAGGTCGCGTAGTGGCAGGGGATCACCGCATCGAAGCCGAAGAACCGCTTGCAGGCGTAGGCGGCGCGCCGGGCGTCCATCGTGAAGTGCCCCCCGATCGGCACTATGCCAAGGGTGGGGCGGTGGAGATCCTGGTACAGGCCCATGTTCGCGTGCACGTCGGTGTCGCCCATGAAGTACAGCGTGCGCGTCCCGTCGGAGATCATGTAGCCGACCTCCCTCCCGACGGCGGCCGTTCCGGCGTCGGGAGGCAGGGTGGAGCTGTGCATGGCGCCGACCATCGTGACCTCGGCATCGGCGCACTTGACGGCGCCGCCGATGTTGAACCCGACGGTCTCGATGCCGTGCGTGCGCTCAAGCCACTGGGTGAGGTCGAAGACGCCGAGCGTCGGGACCTTGGCCCTGGCCGCGATCTCGGCGACGTCGGCGCTGTGGTCGCCGTGCGCGTGGGTGAGAAGGACGTGGGTCGCGCCGGCGATCGCCTCGTCGAACCGCGCCTCGTCGAAAGACGGGTTGCCTCGCAACCACGGGTCGACCAGCAGGGTGGCTCCGCCCGCCTCGATCCTGAACCCTCCGTGTCCTAGCCAGGTGACTCTCATGCCCCCTCCTTGTCGGCCTGCGTTTGGGGGAAGTATACGCGGGCTTGCGTCGCCCTTGGGGGCGTCAGCGCGGCAGGTCCGACGTCCCGCAGAGGAAGGCGTCGATGGCGCGCGCGCACTGCCGCCCCTCGCGGATCGCCCAGACCACGAGGGACTGTCCGCGCCTGCAGTCGCCGGCGGCGAAGACCTTGGGCTCCGAGGTCGCATAGTCGTCGGTCGACGCCCGGATGTTGCCGCGGTTGTCGAGCGCGACCCCGGCCTGCTCGACCATGCCGTGGTGGACCGGGTGCACGTACCCCATCGCGAGCAGGACCAGGTCGGTCCGCAGCTCGAACTCGCTGCCGGGGATCTCGGCCATCCGCTGGCGCCCGTCGGCGTCGCGCTCCCACCTGACGCGGGCGACCCGCGTCCGCGCCACGCGGCCGTTCTCGCCGGCAAACCCCTTGGTGACGACGCTCCAGTCTCGGTCGCACCCCTCCTGGTGCGAGCTGGAGGTCCGCAGCTTGAGGGGCCAGTCGGGCCAGACCACCGGCTTGTCCTCGCTCAGCGGCGGCCGCGGCATGATCTCGAGCTGGGTGACCGTGGCGGCGCACTGCCGGTTCGACGTGCCGATGCAGTCGGAGCCGGTGTCGCCGCCGCCGATGACCAGGACGTGCTTCCCGTTGGCGAGGACGTCCTCCCCCGGCACCGGGAGCTTGGCGACCCGCCGGTTCTGTTGCGGCAGGTAGTCCATGGCGAACATGACCCCGTCGAGTTCCCGGCCCGGGACCGGCAGGTCGCGCGGCTGCTCGCACCCGCAGCACAGGGCGACCGCATCGAAATCGGCGGCGAGCTTCCCGAACGGGATGTCCGTCCCGACGTGCGCCAAGGTCCTGAACGCCACCCCCTCGGCCTCCATCTGCGCGATGCGCCGGTCGATGTGGCGCTTCTCCATCTTGAAGTCGGGGATGCCGAAGCGCAGCAGCCCCCCGGCCAGCTCGTTCTTCTCGAACACGGTGACGGCGTGACCGGCGCGCGCGAGCTGCTGCGCGCACGCGAGCCCGGCGGGGCCGGAGCCGACCACCGCGACGCTGCGCCCGCTGTGCGTCTCCGCCGGCTGCGGGACGATCCAGCCGCTCTCCCATCCGACGTCGGCGATCGCACGCTCGATCGGCTTGATCGTCACCGGGTTGTCGTCGATGTTGAGCGTGCACGCCGCCTCGCACGGCGCCGGGCAGATCCGCCCGGTGAAGTCCGGGAAGTTGTTCGTCGAGTGCAGCGCCTCCAGCGCGCCGAGCCAGTCCTCGCGGCACACCAGGTCGTTCCAGTCCGGGATGAGGTTGTTCACCGGGCACCCGGTCTGGCAGAACGGGATGCCGCAGTCCATGCAGCGCGCGCCTTGGTCGGCCAGCTCCTCGCGGTCGGGGGCGATGACAAACTCGTTGTAGCTCCTCACCCGCACCGGCACCGGCAGCAGGTGCTCGGCCGCGCGCTCGTGCTCCAGGAACCCGGTGACCTTCCCCATGTCAGGCGACCATCTCCGACTCGATGCGCGCCAGCTGGAGCAGCGCCCGCCGGTAGTCGCGCGGCATGACCTTGACGAAGCGGGGGAGCATGCCTTCCCAGGCGTCGAGGATCTCGCGCGCCTTCGGGCTGCCGGTCAGCTCGGCGTGGCGGCCGAGCAGGCGGCGCAGGATCCGGGTGTCGGGCTGCCCGAGGTGCTGCCCGGGCTCGCGCCGGGACTGCAGCGGCCCGAGGTCGACCATCGCCGTGTTGCAGCGCGACTCGAAGTCGCCGTCGGTGTCGAGCACGTAGGCGACCCCGCCGCTCATCCCGGCGGCGAAGTTGCGCCCGCAGCGGCCGAGGAGCACGACCGTGCCGCCGGTCATGTACTCGCAGCAGTGGTCGCCGCTCCCCTCGACGACGGCGTGCGCGCCGGAGTTGCGCACGGCGAAGCGCTCGCCGGCGACGCCGCGGAAGTAGCACTCGCCGGCGATCGCGCCGTAGAGCACGGTGTTGCCGACGATGATGTTCTCCCCGTCCTTGCGGCGCGGCGAGGTCGGCGGCCGGATCGCGACCGTCCCGCCGGATATCCCCTTGGCCGTGTAGTCGTTGGCGTCGCCGCGCAGCTCGAAGGTGATCCCCTTGGCCAGGAACGCGCCGAAGCTCTGCCCGGCGGAGCCGTCGAACTTGACGCGGATGGTGTCGTCCGGGAGCCCGGAGTGGTCGTAGCGGCGCACCAGCTCCCCGGACAGCCTCGCGCCGACCGAGCGGTGGCTGTTGCGGATGCCGAACGCCAGCACGGTCGGGGCGCCGCGGTCCAGCGACTCGCGCGCCTGGCGGATGAGCTCGGTGTCGAGCCCCTTCTCGATCCCGTGGTCCTGCGAGTCGGTGTGGCGCCGGCTGACGTCGGGCCCGGCCTCGGGGCGCTCCAGCACCGGCGACAGGTCGAGCCTCGACGCCTTGGCGCTCCTCACGCCCGGGTCCGCCTCGAGCCGGTCGACCCGCCCGATCATCTCGTCGAATGTGCGGAAGCCGAGCGACGCCATCAGTTCGCGCACCTCCTCGGCGACGAAGAAGAAGTAGTTGACCACGTGCTCCGGCTTGCCGGCGAACTTCTTGCGCAGCTCCGGGTTCTGCGTCGCGATGCCGACCGGGCAAGTGTTGAGGTGGCACTTGCGCATCATGATGCAGCCTTCCGCCACCAGCGGCGCGGTGGCGAACCCGAACTCGTCGGCGCCGAGCAGGGCCCCGACGACGACGTCGCGCCCGGTCTTGATCTGCCCGTCGACCTGCAGGATCACGCGGCCGCGCAGGTCGTTGAGCACCAGGGTCTGGTGCGTCTCCGACAGCCCCAGCTCCCACGGGGTGCCGGCGTGCTTGATCGACGACTGCGGGCTTGCGCCGGTGCCGCCGTCGTGCCCGGCGATGGTGATGTGGTCCGACTTCGCCTTGGCGACCCCGGCGGCGACCGTGCCGACGCCGAAGCGCGAGACCAGCTTGACGCTGACGAGCGCCGACGGGTTGACGTTCTTCAGGTCGTGGATCAGCTGGGCGATGTCCTCGATCGAGTAGATGTCGTGGTGCGGCGGCGGCGAGATCAGCCCGACGCCGGGGACCGAGTAGCGCAGCTTCGCGATCGCGCGGTCGACCTTGTGTCCGGGGAGCTGCCCGCCTTCGCCGGGCTTGGCGCCCTGCGCGATCTTGATCTGCATCATGTCGGAGTTCACCAGGTACTCGGTGGTCACGCCGAAGCGCCCGGAGGCGACCTGCTTGATCGATGAGCGCATCGAGTCGCGGCCCGGCGCCGCGGTGAAGCGCGCCGGGTCCTCGCCGCCCTCGCCGGTGTTGGAGCGCCCGCCGATGCGGTTCATCGCGACCGCCAGCGTGGTGTGCGCCTCCACCGAGAGCGACCCCAGCGACATCGCGCCCGTCGAGAAGCGCCGGACGATCTCGGAGGCGGGCTCGACCTCGCCGATGTCGAGCGGCTCTGCCGCCTCGCGCAGGCGCAGCATCCCCCTCAGGGTCGACAGCCCCGCCGACTGGTCGTTGACCAGCCGGGTGTACTCCCGGTAGGTCGCCGCGCTGTTGGCGCGCACCGCGTGCTGCAGCTTGCCGACCGATTCCGGCGTCCACAGGTGGCGCTCCCCGCGCACGCGGAACGCGTACTCGCCGCCGGCGTCGAGCGCGCGGCGGTAGACCGGGGCCTTGCGCGCGGCGTAGGCGACCCGGTGCCAGTGGCGCGACTCCTCGATCACGTCGTCGAGGCCGACCCCCTCGATCTGCGTGATGGTCCGCGGGAAGTGCCGGTCCACGAACGGCTGCGACAGCCCGACCGCCTCGAAGATCTGCGCGCCGCAGTACGACAGGTAGGTGGACACCCCCATCTTCGACATCACCTTCAGGATGCCCTTGCCGACCGCCTTGCGGTAGTTCGCGACGCGCTCCTTGGCCGACAGGTCGGCGCCGCCGTGCAGGGCGATGCGCGCGATGGTCTGGTACGCCAGGTGGGGGCACACCGCGTCGGCCCCGTAGCCGGCAAGCACGGCGAAGTGGTGCACCGCGCGGGCGCTCCCGGTGTCGACGACGATGCCGCAGCGCGAGCGCAGGCCCTCGGCGACCAGGCGGTGGTGCACCGACGACAGCGCGAGCAGGGCCGGCAGCGGCACGCGCGACGCGTCGGTGTCGCGGTCGGTGAGCACCAGCACGTTGCAGCCGGCCTCGACCGACTTCGCCGCGAGCTTGCAGATGTCCTCGAGCGCCCCGCCAGCCTCCGCGGCCGGCAGGTCGGCCGGGTAGGTGATGTCGACCAGGTTGGGGCGGATGCGCCCGGCGGTCGCCTCGCCCGCGTCGCGCACCGTGCGCAGCTCCTGCGGCGTCAGCGCCGGGTGCTCCAGCGTCAGCAGCGCCCCCTCGCTGAAGGTGTCGGGCTCCAGCAGGTTGCCGCGCTCGCCCAGGTGGGTCATCAGCGACATCACCATCTCCTCGCGGATCGGGTCGATCGCCGGGTTGGTCACCTGCGCGAACTCCTGGCGGAAGTAGTCGTAGAGCGGGCGCCTGCGGTCCGAGAGCACGGCCTGCGGGGAGTCGTCCCCCATGGAGCCGATGGCCTCCTGCCCGTCCTCCACCATCGGGCGCAGGATGAACTTGATGTCCTCCTCGGTGTAGCCGAACGCCTGCTGCCGGCACAGCAGCTCCTCGTCCGGGACGTTGTCGTCGTGGCCGCCGTCGCCGCCCTTGCGCGCCGGCAGCGACGACAGCGGCACGTGCGACTGCCCGACCCACTGGCGGTAGGCCCCGGACTGCGCCAGCTCCTCCTTGAGGTCGGCGTTGTCGACGATGGTCCCCTTCTCCAGGTCGACCAGCAGCATCTTCCCGGGCTGCAGGCGCCACTTCTTCGTGACCTTGATGTCGGGGACGCCGACCACCCCGGTCTCGGACCCCATGATGATCAGGTCGTCCTCGGTCACGGAGTAGCGCGCCGGGCGCAGCCCGTTGCGGTCCAGCGTCGCCCCGATCTGGATGCCGTCGGTGAACGCGACGAGCGCCGGGCCGTCCCACGGCTCCATCAGCGGCGCGTGGTACTCGTAGAAGGCGCGCAGCCGAGGCGCCATCGACGCGTTGCCCTGCCACGCCTCCGGGATGAGCATCGCGATCGCGTGCGCGAGCGGGTAGCCCGCCATGCGCAGCAGCTCCAGCGCGTTGTCCAGGCTCGCGGAATCCGACTGCCCCTCGCGGATCAGCGGCCACACCTTCGCGAGGTCCTTGCCGAAGCGCGAGGAGGTGCACGAGCGCTCGCGCGCGATCATGTTGTTGATGTTGCCGCGCAGCGTGTTGATCTCCCCGTTGTGCGCGAGCATCCGGTAGGGGTGCGCCAGCGACCACTCCGGGAACGTGTTGGTCGAGAAGCGCTGGTGCGCGAGCGCGAACGGCGACGCGAAGCGCCCGTCGCCGAGGTCCGGGTAGTACTGTCCCAGCTGCCGCGCCAGGAACATCCCCTTGTAGGCGACCGTCCGCGACGACATCGACGGGACGCAGAACCCGGCGGGGTCCCGGCCCAGGCCGTCAAGAGCCGCCGCCGCGTTCTCGATGCGCCGGCGCAAGACGAACAGCCTGCGCTCGAAGTCGTCGCCGGGGCCGATGTCGCCCGGCAGGCCGAGCAGCAGCTGGCGGATCACCGGCTCGTTCCCGCGCACCTCGTCGTTCAGGCACCCGTTGTCGGTCGGGACGTCGCGCCAGCCGACCACCGGGACGCCCTCCTCCCCGGCAAGGGCGGCCGACAGCCGCTCGATCTCGCCGCGCAGCCCGGCGTCCCGCGGCAGGAACATCATCGCCACGCCGTAGCGCCCGGCCCCGGGCAGGTCGGGCCCGCAGGAGTGGCGCAACAGCAGGTCCGGGACCGCCGTGAGCAGCCCGGCGCCGTCGCCCGTCGTCGGGTTCGCCCCGACCGCGCCGCGGTGCTCCAGGTTCTCCAGGATCTCCAGCCCCATGCGGACAATCTGGTGCGAGCCGCGGTTCTTGATGTGCGCGACGAAGCCGACCCCGCAGGAGTCGCGCTCGCGCGCCGGGTGGTAGAGGCCCTGGCGCCGGACCGTGCCCAGGCGTGGCCTCATGCGCGAGGCGCCCAACGCCCGCGAGCCGCGCGG
>CAZZIL010000326.1:0-2307 GCA_964654265.1 uncultured Gammaproteobacteria bacterium
GTTCCTGCGCGACGGCAAGACGGGGCCCCGGACGGTCTGGCTGTCCTCGCCGGCCCGCGCCGTTCTGGACAGTCTGCCGCGTGAGGACAAATGGGTTTTTCCCTCGCCGCGCCGGCAGGGCCCCATGGTTTCGGCCGTCTTCGACAAGTTCTGGGGCCGGGTCCGCAAGGAAGCGGGGATCGCCGACGCCCGGCTTCACGATTGCCGCCATACATATGCCAGCATCGCCATCATGGCCGGCGAGAGCGTCACGACCACGGCGCGGCTGCTCGGGCACAACGATGCCGGAACGACGCTGAAATACGCGCACTTGTCCGACCGCTCGGTGCGCGAGGCCGCCGATGGCCTCGCCGCCATTCTCGGGAGTTGAGCGATGCCGGATCGCAGAAAACTCACCGACGCCGGCATTGTGCGGCTCCGGGCCGGGGCGCGCGAATATACCGTATGGGACACGCAGATTGCTGGGCTCGGGGTGAGGGTCCGCCCCTCCGGCAGCCGGACCTTCATCTACCACCGCAAGACGGACAGGGGCTTGCGGAAACTGTCTTTCGGCCCGGCGGCGCTCAGCAAAGTGAAAGAAGTGCGTCGCGCCTGCATGGAGGTGGCGGCAAGCGGAGACACGGGCGCCGACGACGTGCCTCGTGGAAAGGCGCCCCTTTTCCGGGATTTCGTCGCCGGTCCGTGGAGGACGGACCGCTTCGCACGCTGCAAGCCCTCCACGCAGAGAAACTTCGACGGCATTCTGGAGCGGCAACTACTTCCGGCCTTCGGGGTCCGGCGCGTCGACCGCATCGGCAAGCGCACGGTCATCCGCTGGTTCGAGGCTTGCAGCCGGACCGCACCGGGGACAGCGAATGCCGCTCTCAACCTGCTCGGCCACATCCTCAGCCATGCGCTTGCGCTCGGGCATGTCGGGACCAACCCGACAAGGGGCATCGAACGCAATCCCGGCCGGAAGATGACGCGGTTCCTGTCCCGCGAGGAGATCGCCCGCCTGCACCGGATTCTCGACCGCCATGCCGAAGGGTCCCGGTCGGAAGCGCAGCAGGCCGACACGATCCGACTGCTGCTGCTGACCGGCTGCCGCAAGGGTGAAATCCTTCGCCTTCGCCGGGAGGAAGTGAAGGGCGACCGGCTGGAGCTCCGGGACAGCAAGACCGGACCCAGAACGGTCCTGCTCAATGGCCCGGCCAGGGAGATCGTCGTGCGCCGCATGGCGGAGGGAATCGGCCCCTGGCTGTTCCCGTCTGTCGGGGACCCGTCCCGGCCTCAGTGCCGTGGGTTGCCCCTCTGGTACCGAGTTCGCCGCGAGGCCGGGATCGAGGACGTGCGCCTTCACGACCTTCGTCACACGGTAGCCAGCCAAGCGGTGCTGAACGGCGTTCCCCTGTCCACTGTCGCCCGCCTGCTCGGTCACAGCAACGTACGCATGACCATGCGCTACGCCCATGTAGGCGACCGCGAGGTCGAGGCGGCAGCCGAGCGCATCGGGAAGGCCGTTGCGGAGATTATGGGCGGCACCGAAAATCTGCCCAGCTCCGGAACCGGTTGAACTTGCCGAACACGAGAAGTTGACAGCCCCATCACCCTCCGCCGCCCGGCAACATTGGACGGCCCGCGCCTGGATGGGACCATCCCCGCGTGGGCGGGGGAACCGCCGACGCCGGCCCGGAGCTGGCCTCGGCGCCGGGACCATCCCCGCGTGG
This sequence comes from uncultured Gammaproteobacteria bacterium, assembly GCA_964654265.1. Lineage (GTDB taxonomy): Bacteria > Pseudomonadota > Gammaproteobacteria > Tethybacterales > CBDBMS01 > CBDBMS01. The sequence goes on from CAZZIL010000326.1 coordinate 1,707, forward strand.
GCGGGGGAACCCGTCAACGGCGATGCGACGTTCGCGGTGCCGTAGGACCATCCCCGCGTGGGCGGGGGAACCTCGAGCTTCAGGTCGAAGCTGTCGCCGTCGTAAGGACCATCCCCGCGTGGGCGGGGGAACCTTCGCCTTCTTCGGTCGCACCCCGGTGCCGCCGGGACCATCCCCGCGTGGGCGGGGGAACCTGCTCAGCTCGGTCAGCAGGGTGGCATCATGGCGGACCATCCCCGCGTGGGCGGGGGAACCCGGCCCGGTGGCAAGAAGCCTACCCGAACATCCGGACCATCCCCGCGTGGGCGGGGGAACCCATCCTGGCCGCGCAGCGGTCCGGCCTCGGCCCGGACCATCCCCGCGTGGGCGGGGGAACCCAGTCAAGGGCCGCGCGCTGGATCGTCGAGAGCGGACCATCCCCGCGTGGGCGGGGGAACCGGTGGCTCCGCAGGTTTCACAGAACCAGTACGGGGACCATCCCCGCGTGGGCGGGGGAACCTGCCACCAGATCTCCCAGTCTTGGAGCCTCGGCGGACCATCCCCGCGTGGGCGGGGGAACCGCTCCCTGGTGGTTCTCCCCCCTCGTGAGGCGGGGACCATC
>CAZZIL010000327.1:0-3292 GCA_964654265.1 uncultured Gammaproteobacteria bacterium
TGGTCGACGACCTGATCGCCACGGGGGGCACGCTCTTGGCGGCCGTCGGGCTGGTGCGCGAGCTGGGCGCGACCGTGGCCGGCATCGCGGCCGTGATCGACCTGCCGGATCTGGGGGGCAGCGACGCGTTGCGACAGGCAGGGGTCGAGACGCTGGCGCTGGCGCAGTTCAAGGGGGCGTGACACGTTACAATCCCCGGCGGGTCCCGGACGGCGCGGGACGCGGAGAACCGGAGAGGACTCTATGAAGACATGGGCGACGAGAATCCACGAGACGGGCGGGCCTGAGGTCCTGCGGTGGGAGGAGGTCGATCTGCCCGCCCCGGGGAAAGGGCAGCTGCTTGTGCGAACCGTGGCGGCCGGACTCAACTTCATTGACGTCTATCTCCGCCGAGGAGGGCTGGGTCCGCTGGACCTGCCAAGCGGGATCGGCCTTGAGGCGGCGGCGGTCGTCGAGGAGATCGGCGAGGGTGTCCTCGGCTTCCTGAAGGGCGATCGGGTCGGGTACAGCCTGGCCGGCTTTGGCGCGTACGCCGAGCGCCGCGTGGTCGACAGCGACCGCGTGGTCTTGCTCCCGAGCAGTGTCGACAACCGGACCGCGGCGGCCCTGCTGCTCAAGGGACAGACAGCGGAGTACCTGATCCGGCGCACCTTCCTGGTGCGTCCCGAGCACACTGTCGTGTTCTACGCGGCCGCCGGGGGCGTCGGGCAGATCGCCTGTCAGTGGCTGAAGCAGATCGGCGCCACGGTGATCGGCGTCGTCGGCTCGGAGGCCAAGGCCGAGATCGCCAAGGGACTTGGATGTGACGAGACGCTGGTCCAGGGCAGGGACGACATCCCCGCCCGGGTGCGGGAGATCACCGGTGGCCGGGGGGCGGATGTCGTCTACGACTCCGTCGGCAAGGACACGTTCATGGACTCGGTCGACTCGCTGGCGCCCCGCGGCATGCTGGTCTCGTTCGGTCACGCGTCCGGGCCGATCGAGTCCTTCTCGCCCTCCCTGCTCGGGGAGAAGGGGTCGCTGTTCCTGACCCGGCCGTCCCTGATGGACTACGCGGCCACCACGAAAGAGCTCAGAAACTCTGCGCGCGCGCTGTTTGACGCGCACGCGCGAGGCATCAAGGTCACGATCGGGCAGACCTATCCGCTGAGGGAGGCGCACCAGGCGCACAGGGACATGGAGGCGAGGAAGACGACCGGCTCGGTCGTGTTGCTTCCTTAGGCGCGCGGCGCGCCGGGTTGGGGGCGCCTGATACGCTACAATCCCCGCCGGGTCCCGGACGGCGCGGGACACTCTCAGACCGGGGGGACTCTATGAAGACATGGGCGACAAGAATCCACGAGACGGGCGGCCCCGAGGTCCTGCGGTGGGAGGAGGTCGACCTGCCCGCCCCGGGGGAGGGCCAGCTGCTCGTGCGCACGGCCGCGGCCGGGCTCAACTTCATTGACGTCTACCACCGCAGCGGGCTGTACCCGCTGGGCCTGCCGAGCGGGATCGGCCTTGAGGCGGCGGCGGTCGTCGAGGAGGTCGGCGAGGGCGTCTCCGGCTTCGGGAAGGGCGACCGGGTCGGGTACTGCGTGGCAGGCCTTGGCGCGTACGCCGAGTGCCGCCTGGTCGACAGCGCCCGCGTGGTCAGGCTCCCGGACAACGTCGACTACCGCACCGCGGCGGCCATGCTGCTTAAGGGGCAGACGGCGGAGTACCTGATCCGCCGCACCTTCCTGGTACGTCCCGAGCACACCGTCCTGTTCTACGCGGCCGCCGGCGGCGTCGGGCAGATCGCCTGCCAGTGGCTGAAGCAGGTCGGCGCCACGGTGGTCGGGGTTGTCGGCTCGGATGCCAAGGCCGAGGTCGCCAAGGGACTGGGCTGCGACGAGGTCCTGATCCAGGGCCGGGACGACATCCCCGCGCGGGTGCGGGAGATCACCGGCGGCCGGGGGGCGGACGTCGCCTACGACTCCGTTGGCAAGGACACGTTCATGGACTCGGTCAACTCGCTTGCGCCCCGCGGCCTGCTGGTCTCGTTCGGGAACGCGTCCGGGCCGGTCGATCCCTTCTCGCCCTCGCTGCTTGGGGAGAAGGGGTCGCTGTTCCTGACCCGTCCTTCGCTGATGGCCTACATGGCCACCCCGGAGGAGATCAGGGATTCCGCTCGCGCGCTGTTCGACGCGCACGAGAGGGGGGTCAAGATCACGGTCGGGCAGACCTACCCGCTGAGGGAGGCGCACGAGGCGCACCGCGACCTGGAGGCCAGGAAGACGACCGGTTCGACTGTGCTGCTCCCCTAGCCAAGGAGCGATGCCGAAGGGGCGCCCGGCGCCCGTGGCCGGGGCGGCTCCCCCGTTGCCCGGCGCGATTGTCCGCGCCGCCCGCACGGGCGGGCGGCATGTGCCATGACCCACGTGGCCGCCGTTCCCCACGACGACTTCAGGTCGAGGTTGCTCGGCTATGTCTTCGCGGTCATAGCGATTGTCGCATGGGGGCTCAACTTCGTGATCGGCCGGGAGCTGACCCCGGAGGTCCACCCGATCTACCTGGTGTTCCTGCGTTGGGCGGTGGCGTCCGTGTTCCTGATCGTGCTCCTGCACCGGGGCATCGCGCGCAACTGGGGGGTGATCGTCAGGCATCGGAACTTCTTCCTGCTGATCTCCCTTGTGGGGATGGGCGGCTACATGACGACCGTCTACCTGGCGTTGCGCTGGTCGCCGGTGATCAACGTGTCCCTGCTCAATGGCATGAGTCCGCTGGTTCTGCTCCTCTTCCTGGTGGCGACCCGGACCGAGCAGGTGCGCGGCGTCCAGCTGCTTGGTTGCCTGGTCGCCCTGACCGGCCTCTTCTATCTGTTGGGGGAGGGCGAGAACGCGCCCTGGGAGATCGTCGACCTCAACGTCGGGGACATCTGGGCGATCATCTCCGCGTTCGGCTGGGCCGGCTACATGCTGCTGGCCAAGCGCCGGCCCCAAGAGATCTCCATCCTGCAGTTCCACACGGTCTGCGTGACGCTTGGGGTGGCCTATCTCGTCCTGCCCACCCTGGCGCTCTTCGCCCTTGAGGGGTTCCCGGAGATGGGCCTGCGCGAGTGGGGCCTGATCCTCTACCTGGGCCTGGTCCCCTCCGTGCTGTGCTACTGGTGCTGGAACGCGGCGATCCACCGGCTTGGCGCCGCGACCGCCGGGATCGTCTACTACCTGATCCCGGTGACGGCGTCGTTCGAGAGCTTCCTCATACTGGGAGAGGAGCTGAAGGCGTTCCACTTTGTCAGCATGGCGCTGATCCTGTTCGGGGTCCTCCT
>CAZZIL010000328.1:0-2340 GCA_964654265.1 uncultured Gammaproteobacteria bacterium
GATCGCCCGCCAGCTCCGGGAGCTCGTGCGCTACCCCGACCCTCCGATCCGTGCGCCTCTTGACCCGACTCCTGACTTGCCCGCGAGCGTGCCGTTGCGCCTGAGCCCCGCCGCCAGCTCCCTGACGCCGGGTCAGCTGCCTGACACGCCAACACCACCCGACTGCCGAGATGCCTCGTCCGCGCGAGACCGCCCGCGTGCCTGCGCGCGCGTCTCAGGTGAGACCCCGCCCGCGCTCTCAGCCGCTTTGTCAACGTCTCTCACCAGCCCCTGCACTGCTTCTGTCGCCCGATCCGTGCGCCTGCCGACCCAACCCTTGGGTCTGACCGAGAACACGCCGCAACGACTGCCTCGCAGACGGTGCGACCGGCGTGAGTGTCGCCGTCGCTCAGCTTGTGCCTGAGTCCCCGCCGCCAGCTCTCACCACCGAACGACCGCCTGGCACGCCAGTGCTCAACGACCGAGGCGCCTCGTCCGCGCGACCACCCGCGTGCCTGCGCACCCGCCTCAGCCAAAACCCCACCTGCGCTCCCGGCCGATCCGCCAACGGCCGCCGGCCAGCCCCTGCGTTGCCTTGCTCGCCCGATCCGTGTCCCTCTTGACTATCAACCCTTGGGTCTGACCGCGAACGCGCTGTTACGCCCACCCGCCGCCGTCTCCTCGACAGCCGTCCGGCGCGACCGTGCCACCCAACTGCCGAGGCACCCCAACAGCGAAGTCAAGCGGGTGTCGGGCGCCGGCTACGGTGGGCAGCCGCCCAGGGAGTGCAAGTCAGCTGAGCTGGCTGGCACGCCTCATGGGAGGAAGAGCGTCTCGTTGGCTGGCGCGGAGATGAAGTCGTGCTGTTGGAGGAGTCTCGCCGTCTCGGCGTGTCCGCGTTCGGCCTCGAAGCGCCGGATGTATTCCTCGGAGTCGGACCCGCCGTGGTGTCCGAGGCAGGCCGCGATGGTGTCGAGGGCAGTGCTGGCGATGTTCGTGGGGAGGTTGATCGCGCGCATGATGTCGACGAGCGAGCGCCTGTGGTCTTTGTCGGTTCGGTGCATGTAGGCAACGTGCCTCGCGAAAATCTTGACCCGGATAAGGAAGCGTTCGATGTCGTCCATGGTTTGGTCCTCCTAGTGTTCATCGGGAGTATACCACATGAGGTTGACATCGTGGCGTGGCTCAAACACATATGGCGGACAAGCGGTTTTCCGGGACGGCATTCCCCGCAGCCGGCGGCGGACCTGATCCCTCTTTCCGAGTCTTGGCCGCCACGCGGCCACTCGACAGCGTTGAGCATCCTGTCCGCGGCGGTCGGCGTGTGCGCCGCGAAGCGACGGGAGTTGGGCGGGTGCGCCCAGAGGGCGCAGGCCACGACCCACGAAGCGGCCCGCCTTACTCCCGCCCACTTCGCGGCGTGCGCGCCGGGCGCCGCAAGGCGGCCGTGAGGCCGCAGTGCGACAGAACGGGGGGCGAATGCCCCCCTTCTCACTCCGCGCAACGCTTACTCCCGAAGGCCGAGCAATGCGTGACCGGGAAGCCCCACGCAGCTCAGGGGCACCACAATCCGCCCGTCCCCCAACTGGCACACTCCAGCCAAATGTGTTGAGCCACGTCATCATGTCCTTGCACGTTTTCATCGCGGCCTCTTGGCGGCGGGCTCAGCCAAGCCTTCTCACAACCTGCAAGAGATCGTCCGGCCACGGGGCATTGGCCTCACAGTCATCGGCCTGGAGCTCGGTCACTTTCCCGGAGTCGTCGCGGAAGCTTGCGCAGTAGAAAAACCTCCCATCTCCCTCGAAGACGGTGTTGGCGAAGACTTCCCCCTGCTCCCAATAGAACCCGACCGCCCCGTCGGGATCAAGCTCGGCAAAGGGAACCTTCACGCCCCGGGGTCGGTGGCCGAGAAACGTCCGGGCATCCGCCAGCGACTCGGGAATCAGCGGCTCGGCCGAGTATCCGTCCCACCCCTTCTCACGGGTGGGGTACGACTCCAAGTCCTTGGCCAGCATGTCAAGCAACTCTTGCTCGGACCTGTGGGGGTGGTAGGTCACACGGATGAAGTCGGTGTCACCGCCGACCTTCACGGGAGAGTCCCCGTTGCTCTCCGGGGAGGGTTTGGGCGCGGGCGAGATGTCACCGCCCACCGTCGGGGGTTCCCCGCCCCGGTCACGAAGCGCGTCAGCCAACCCCTCCCGGCCGTTCAGGACTGCCACCGCCTCCCGCAATGCGTCGCCAGGGATGGTCCCCTCACCTTCGTAGTCGACACACTTGGGTTTCTCCGGAACACAGACAGAGCACCACGCTCTGTCTGTGTTCCGGAGAAACCCAAGTGTGTCGACTACGAAGGTGAGGGGA
>CAZZIL010000329.1:0-2721 GCA_964654265.1 uncultured Gammaproteobacteria bacterium
GTCGTGGCGCGAGAGGTCGAGCGCGCGCACGCCGCCGTGGTAGACCTGAGGGCGCAACGCGGGCGCGAAGCGCCGGATCTCGCGCACCCAGTTCGTGAGCAGCGCGGTGGGCGCGACCACCAGCGCCTTGTGCGACGGGTCCCGCAGCGTGCGGTGCAGGATGAGCGCGATCGCCTGCACCGTCTTGCCGAGACCCATGTCGTCGGCGAGGATCGACCCGAAGCCGACGTCGGCGTTCTGCGCCAGCCACTCGAACCCGGTGCGCTGGTACGGCCGCAACACCCCGGCAAGGTCGCCCGGCGGGGCCGGCGGATCGCGCGGCGACAGGATCTCCCGGAACAGCCGCTTGGCCGACGGGTCGAGGAGGACCTCGGACCCGGCGTGCTCGCCCGTCAGCGCCGCGCGCAACAGCTCGAAGTGGGAGAGCCCCGGCAGCCGGGAGGCGTGCCACCGTGAGGCCTCGACCAAGAACTCGGAGCCGAGCTCCACGTACTTCCCGTCCACGCGCCGGACCACCGACCGCGAAGACCCGGCGGGCCGCCAAGTCTGCTGGCTGATGGCCTTGCGCGCCTCCCTCACCAGCGCCTCGAACTCGCCGGCCGGGAAGACGTTGTCGCCGATGGCGACCGCCCAGTCGAACTCCGCCAGCGAGGTCAGGTCGAAGACCCCGGCGCCCGGCGCCCCGCCCGCCGACATCCGGTAACACAGGCGCGGCCGCTGCAACGACAGCAAACCCCCGTCAATCTCCAGGTCCGTGCCGGACCTGCGGCAGGCGGCGGCCACCGCCGGAGCAACCCTCACGTAACGGTCCAGCCCCAACGCGACACTGAACCGCGCGCCGTCCCCGGCACCCGCCGCCACGTCCTGCCCGATCGCCTTCGACAGGGACCTCCAAGCCAGCAGAAACCACGGTGTCGGCTGCTCGGCGAGGATGTCGGCGGGCGGCGCCGGCCTTCCCTCCCCGTCAAGGAAGTCCATGTCGATCCTGATCGTCTCCGGGTCCTTGGCGTCCGGCGCGATGCGCACCCCCACCCGGGGATGGCGGTCCGGGATCGCCAGCCGCCGCAGCCACGCCTGGACATCCTCTGCTGTCACCGCGTCGTCCGGGTCAAAGTGAAGCGGCATCTCGTCGAAAAGGAACGGCTCGACGCCGGCCGCCCTGCCGATCCATTCCACCTCGCCCGCTCCCGTGCCGCGGTTGTCCTTCCACGCGAGTATTCCCCGGAACAGCAGGTCGATGGCGAAGCGCACCTTGGTCTCCTGGCTTGCCTCCATCCGGTCGCCGCCACGGAAGAACCCGCGAAGTGTCGCCAGTCCCGGCGGGCACGCCCGGACGAACCTCTCGTGGATGGCGCGCAACGGCGCGCTGAGCATGGTCGCGGGACGCCAGGCGACCCTGTGAGTGTCGCCGCCCATGTCGCGCAGCAGCTCGGGGACCAGCGCGCACTGCTCGATGAGCCTCTCCACGTAGCGGAAGAGCATCGCCCAGTAACGCCCGGTCTCGCCAAGCCGCCCAAGGTCCTCGGGCGCGACCTGGCGAAGGCTGTCCGCCAACCGTCTCGCCAGGCTGTCGTCGCCCCAGTCCCCCAAGCCGGGTTGTTGCCAGTGGGAGACAGTCCTCCCCGCGCGGTCGCCGAGCAGCGACACGACCTCGCACTCCCAGTTCAGGGCGAGGCCCACCCGGTCCAAGGAGTCGACGGGAATGAGGGAATCGCCCTCCGTCCCGGCCTTGCCGACACGCTTCGCCGCGGCGAGCAACCCCTTGCGCAAGGCCTCTCCGACATCCCCCCTGAACGGCGCGGGCCGCAGCCGCCGGACCGTCTCGTCCAGCAGGTGGGGTATCGCCGAGAGGTCCGGCAACCCGTCCAAGGGCTCGGGTTTTTCCGCCTTCCACTCCGTGCTCCAGCACACCGAGAGTCGCCGGGGCTCGATCCCGGCCTCCGTCGCCTCCGGGCTGCGCATCCACTCCTCCAGATCGAACCCGCGCATCCGGAACGTGTCCAGGTAACCCACGCAAAACCGGCTCTCGGCCCTGTCGAGCGCGATCGACACATGCCCGCACCCCGCCGACCCGGCCGGGCACGAGCAGGTCGCGCGCATCTCTTTCCGGGTCAGATGCCTCATCCCCGACGCCGTCGCCACGGCCTGCGCAAACGCGGTGAGTTTCGGCGGATACCCGGCCTCGAACGGCGCCCTCCAAGTCGGCGACCTGACGAGCACCTCGTTGGCCGCGCGCCTCATCCGGTCGGCGCAAGACTCCACGGTGATCGTGACAAGGGACTCGGTCTTCTCGCCCGGGAGCGACACGGCCACGCGAATCGTCCCGGGCTCCACCCCGAGGCGCACAACGGGAAACTGCGGGAACTGGCGGACCAGGCTGCGTTGCGCCTCGGACAGCGGCGGGATTGCGTCCACGGCGTCAGGCAAGCTCGTGCTCGTGGACCCGCGCCTTCGGCGTCGCGCCGATCCGCCGGGCGACGGCCTTCCAGGCCGGGCCGTGCCCCGCGTCCTTGCCGGCGATCCCATGGGCGATCTCGTGCAGGATGGTGTCTTCGACGTCCGGGTCCTTCCCGTCCAACGCATGGGAGCGACCGACCCGGATGACCCGGTCCCGGTAGTTGCAGTCGCCCAGACGCCGCGTCGACTCCAGAAACGCGAAGGTCCAGTCCGCAAGGCCGTGGAGGTCCATCAGTTCCCGCGCGCGCGCGGTCACCTCGCGCA
>CAZZIL010000330.1:0-2666 GCA_964654265.1 uncultured Gammaproteobacteria bacterium
CGGGACGGAAAGGAAGGGGACACTGTCGTCCTTTACGGCCCGCGCGGCAACGGGAAGACCGTGTTGCTTTGGGAACTCGCACGGATGGCAGACGCGGGCAGGGTGCGCCACGAGCTGCTTCGGACGCGCATGATGGCCGGCGACCAGGATGCCCTTGCGGAAAGGCTTGCGCCAAGCGGGGGCATCAGCCTGACGGGGATCATCGTCAGATGGGTCAAGAGACTGTTCGCCGGCGGTTACGGCCTGTCCGCCGGCGTGGAGCTTCGAGGACCCACCAAGAGCCTGGCCTGGGACGCCCTGCACGCCACGTTGCAGGAAGGACCCGTGCTGCTGACCGTTGACGAGGCCCATGAGATGCCCGCCGACTTCGGACCGGGCTTCCTCCAAACCGTGCAGGACTTTGTTGCGGCGGGACTCCCGTTGCTTGTGGTGCTTGCCGGCACGCCGGGGCTTCAGACCCACCTTGGGGAAATGCACGCCAGCTTCTGGGAGCGTTGCGAGAAGCTGGGGATCGGTCGCCTAGAGACCGTCGAGGCGGTCCGGGAAGCCTTGGCGAAACCCGCAAGGGACTCCGGGATGCCCATTGACGATGACGCACTGGAGTCCCTGGTGGAGGAGAGCCAGCGCTATCCCAATACCGTCTACTTAACGCCCGAACCAGCTCGGGTCGCGCGGTCCCACCTCAGCGGGAGGCCGCCATGTAACGCCTCGAATCGTCAGGATCGGCGTTAACTAGACGGTATTGAGCGCTATCCCTTCTTTGTGCAGAAGCTCGGCTTCGAGTCCTGGAACGCGGCCCACGCCCGGGGCGGATCCCGGCAGATCACCTTGGAGGATGCGCGCAAGGGGATCGCCGCCATGAAAAGGGACCTGTGGGACTTCTACTCCGATCGCCGCCGCGAGGTGGGCGAGCAGGGGGTCTTGGCCGAGGCGGAGGCCGTGTCAAGGTTGGTCGCCGACCGGGGACCGGACCCCCGCCTCACCGCGGCGGAACTGATGGACACGGTGAAGAATGCCGCGGCCCCCGACGGCCTAGGCCAAGCCGAGGCACTGAAAAGGATGAGGCACCTTGGGTTGGTCTGGGAGATCCCCGAGACAAATTGTTGGGAGCCGGGGATCCCGTCGCTCTGCGCGTTCCTAGTCACGTGGGAGGGCACGCCAGTCGGGTGACTGGTCCGCGGCGGCAGGCCCTCGCGACCCGTTGCGCCGAGACCGCGGTGACCCGGGCGGTCGCCGGACACCCGTCCGTCTTGCGGGCGACGGGTGTCCTGCGTGCGCCTCGGTGCGACCCGCGGACCGGGGCACCGGCGGCCGACACGCCCGGCCCGGCCGGATGTCTGCCGGCACCGCGCCGCGTAGCCCGGCGCGAAGACGGCCCGGATCGGCCATCCCGTCGGCGTTGCCAGCCCCACGGCACCGCGCCCATCGTTCCGCGGCGATGTGCCCTGGACCGTCGATGTCACCGTGACGGCGGATGTCGGCCCGGCACCGCCCGGCGGCGCGACACTGCCGGTGCACTGGGACAGTCCGGACATTGACGACACCGAACTTCCCGTTCCCCGCCACTGGTGGGCGCGGGCGCCGGAGGCGACATGTGGCACCGGGCAGGACTTGCGGGGAGCCGAGGGGCCGGAAAAGTCGGGCGGGGACATGTGGCCGACAAACCACGGCGACATCCTCCCACAGTCCGTGCCTGCCAGCACGGTTCTCCCCCTGTGTTCTCGCAAGGGGAGACGCCGGGATCATTCCGGCGACCACCCTGTCGCTTCCCCGGCGCGAGACACGCACCCGGTTCACTGACCGCACACTTCCGAAAAAATTCTTGCGCAGGGCTTGACAAAGCCTCAGTAGAGCTGGCATAATCCACTGTCTCAATCACCGGACACGCCCGGTCAACGCCGCGCATCAAGGAGGACAACGAGATGGAACCGAGCATCGAACACAACCCGGTCGGCATCCTTTGCTGGACCGAGACCCTCGAGGAAATCGCGCTGACCTCGTGCGACATCACCGCGGACATCGGCACCCGCCTTGCCTTGGTGGGCGTCACGCAGGCGCTCAGGAACACCACCCCGGAAGCCCGGGAAGTCACCTACGCCCTCCCCCGGCCGATGTCGAGCCAAGTCCTCGGCATGTCCGCCCGGCTCGGCGACAGGGCGGTCCGGCTGGAGCCCCGGCTGACGAAGGAGGCGGAGAGCATCTACGAGCAGGAGCGCGAGAAGGGGAACACGCCCGCGCTGCTCAAGGACCTGGGCGAGGACGTCATCTGCCTCCACCTCGGAGGGCTCGCGCCCGGCGAGACGGCCGAGATCGACCTCCGGTTCGGCATCCCGCTGAGACTATCGGACCGGCGCCGGGGCGAGCTTCGCATCCCGACGGCCATCTCGCCCCGCTACGGCAGGCCGGGGAGCGCGGAACGCGCCAGCGCGTTGCCCGACCCGAGTCTGCTGGTGGAGCACCCGCTCAGCCTGAAGGTGACCATGCGGGGTGCGTTGCGCGACGCACGGGTCTCCTCGCCCTCCCACGAGCTGCGCCTGAAGGAGGCCACGGACGACCGGGCGACCCATGTCCTGGAAAGCCCCGCCTTCAAGGACCGGGACATCGTCCTTCAGTTCGGCGGGATCACCGCCACCCACACCGGGATGGTCTCCAAGGACCCCCTCGGT
>CAZZIL010000331.1:0-27401 GCA_964654265.1 uncultured Gammaproteobacteria bacterium
GCGGTCGAACAGGAACGTGAACTCGTGCTGGTCGGTGATCTCCCCGCTGGCGAGCAGCTCCTCCATGAGCCGGGCGGAGGCCTCGTACTCGGAGCGCTCCTCGCGGTAGATCGCCTCCAGTTGCCGGACCCACCCGGGGACTTGGCCCGGCGTGGTGTGCTCCCGGAGGTCCGTGGCGTAGCGCAACGCCAGGTCGGGGTCGTCCAGCTGCGCCTTCACGATCGTGGCGGCGTGCGCGAGCCACTCCCACCGCCGGTCGGGATCCTTGAGAAACTCCTCGTGCACGAAGTCGAACATCAGGCGCTGCTTGGGGGGGTCCTTGATCGTCGCGTAGACGCGGGCCGCGCTCATCAGCGGATACCCGGAGGCCGGGTTCAGCCGCATGACGGCCGCCAGCCAGTCCCGCACCGTGGGGTAGTCCAGGTGCGAGTAGGGGATGCTCACACCCGGTTGGTTGTCAAAGGCTTGCACCCGGAACATGATGAGCCGTGACAGGGCGATCGGGTCGCCGAGGGACAGGGCGGCGAGCGCCCGGTCCGATGGGGGCGGGACCATCTCGTCGGCGATGGCGACCGGCCCCTTCAGCACCCGCGTGTTCACCGCGAGCAGCAGCGCCACCCCCAGCGCGAGCGCGGCCCAGAGCCTCGGGGAGACGACCGACAGCGGCTGGTACTCCTCCTCGACGATCAGCCTGAAGCGCGGCTTGCGCCGCGCGGGCCGGTTCGCGATGCGGAACTGCGGGGCGCGCTCCGCGCTCACAGGTTCTTCCGGTTGAAGTCGAACAGCGCGAGCGCGCCGAGCAGCGCCGAGTACGCCGCCGCCTGCACCGCGACCCGCCCAAACTCCGCCCAGTCGGGCAGTCCGAGCAGCAGCCACTCGGTGCGCGTGAAGCGCGCCAGGTTCGGCAGCACGAGCACCAGCGCATCGATGACCCAGGCGATCACGATGTTCCCGAGGCTGGTCGCGAACACGGTCGATTCGCTGATCAGCTCGATCGAGTCGAGCGACCGCGACAGCAGGTAGAGGAAGAACGAGACGCTCAGCGCGGCCGGGATCTGCTGGTTGAACGTGAGCACGCAGAAGAAGCTGATGAGGGCCACCACCACGAGCTCCATCCACAGCGACAGCCCCCACACCACGATGCGGGACCAGTCGCCGTAGAACAGCAGGACCGCCGCGAACATCCCGGCGAGCAGCAGCCCGCACAGCGCGAAGCCCAGCGTCTTCCCCAGGAAGAACGACAGCCGGGTGATCGGCAGGCTCAGGTAGATGTCCATGCACTTGTCGTTGAACTCGCGCACGACCGTCGAGATCACGAAGATCATCATGACGAAGACGGCGGCGAACCGGTAGGTGGCGGCGAGCAGCGTCAGCTGGATGTCCGCGCCCTCGGTGATCGCGACCTCGGAGACGAAGGTCGCGAGCCCGAAGCCGGAGACCGCGACCACGGCGGCGATCCAGATGATCCGGTTCTTCACCGCCTCGCGGACGGTGAACTTTGCGAACGCGCGCGCGGCGGCGATCATCGCGGCTCCTGGGACGGGTGTCGGTCGGTCACGCGGATATTATATTGGGGCATGCCAAGACCGTCCCCGACACGACACCGGGCGGCGCCGACGCGCGATGGGTGAGTCGCGGCGGCCGTTGCTCGCCGCGTCCGCGCTGAAGCTGGCGATGCTTGCGGCCTTGGCGCTGTCGTTCGCGCCGGTGGGCGTCGCCGCCTGGGCGTCGCTGTGGGCGGCGCACGTCTGTTGCGCGGTCCTGTTGCACTCGGGCGCCCGGGAGGGTCCCGACGACCCGGCGCGCCGCGTGCTGCCGCCGTTGGCGGGGGCCGCGCTCCTGGTGGCCGCCGTCCTCCTGGTCGAGTGGGCGGCCCCGGTGTGGCTGTGCCTTCTCTCCGGGCTCACGTTCAGCCGCCTGCTGTTCGCCGACGGCGTGTCCCGTTTCGTCTCCGAGCTGTTCACCCTGGTGTTCTTCTGTGTCACCGTCGTGTTGCTGGTGTTGCCGGGGCTGCATCTCGACCCCGCCAGCGCGGGGGTCTACCGGGAGTTCGCGGCCGTGCCGCTCGCGGTCGGATGGGCCTTCATCGCCTCCGTGGAGGGCGCCTGCGTCGCGCGCCGCACCCCGCTGAGCCCGGAGAGCGACCACGTGTCGACGCTGCTGTTCGCCCTCACCATGGGGTTCTTCCTGCTGCTCGCGGTGACCATCGACACCGCGAGCGACCTGGAGTTCCACGAGGGCGTTGCGTCGGCCTTGGGCATCGGCATCGCCATCGCGCTGGCGCTCACCCTGGCGTGGGCGCCGTTCGCGAAGTGGGGACTGGGGAGCATGGTCGCCCGCCACCTGTTCCCCACCGACGTCTCGCTGGAGAAGTGGGCCCAGCGGATGTCCGAGCTGGCGATGATCTCGGAGGACGCGGACCAGTTCATCGCGCAGGCGGCGGAGGACCTGCGCCAGGTCGCGCGCCTGGGGCTGGTCGAGTGGCGCGACGGCGGCGCCGGCCGCGCCACCGCCGGGAAGGCGACGCGCCACCGCATCTCCCACCGGATCGGGCCGCTGGTGCTGACGCTCCACTCGCGCCGGCGCCTGTCGCACATCCGGGCGATGATGGACCACTTCCGCGTCGAGATCATGATGCACTTCTACCTTTCCAAGCGGCGCGAGACGCGTTACGCGAGCGAGCAGACGTCGCTGCGCATCCAGGAGACCGGGCTGCGGCTGTCGCACGACATCCGCAACATCCTCCACTCGGTGCGGGCGATCAGCGGCCTGGCGAGGACCGACAAGGACGAGCGGTTGCTGGCGCTGGTGCGCAACCAGCTGCCGGAGATCGGCCGCCGGCTGGAGGACGCGCTCAGGATGATCGACCAGCCCGAGCTGGAGCGCGAGCGCGCGGCGGCGAGGATCTCGGCGCTGCTGTGGTGGGGGCGCGCCACCCGGCGCTTCGAGCACCTGGTCGACGCGCTTGAGCTCGACGACGCGCTCGACGACGCCGACACGGTGCAGGCCGGGCTCTACGACCGCGCGGCGGAGAACTTCGTCTCCAACGCGCTGAAGAAGCGGCGCGACGGCAAGGCGGTGCGGATCACGCTGGCGTTGCGCAAGTCCGGGTCCGGCGGCTCGGAGCTGGTCGTGACCGACTCGGGCGGGAAGGTCCCGCCGGGGATCGCGCGGGACCTGTTCCGCGGCCCGGTCGACTCGGCGGACGGCACCGGGATCGGCCTGTTCGACCTCCACGGCGAGGCGGCGGCGCTCGGCCACAGTGTTAGACTCGCGGAGAACGCCGATGGACGGGTCTCCTTCTCGATGCGCCCCGCGCCCTGAGCGGGGGGCGCCGTGAGCCTTCCGGCCCTGTCGGGCGGGTCGCCCTATCGCCTGGACAGCGGGTTCGGCCCGGCCGGGGACCAGCCGGAGGCGATCCGCCGGCTGGTCGGCGGGCTTGAGGCCGGGCACCGCTTCCAGTCGCTGCTCGGGGTCACCGGCTCCGGCAAGACCTTCACGATGGCGAACACGATCGCGCGCACCGGGCGCCCGGCGATCGTCATGGCCCACAACAAGACGCTGGCGGCCCAGCTCTACTCCGAGTTCCGCGACTTCTTCCCGGACAACGCGGTCGAGTATTTCGTCTCGTACTACGACTACTACCAGCCGGAGGCCTACGTGCCGTCCCGGGACCTGTACATCGAGAAGGACTCAAGCATCAACGAGCACATCGACCAGATGCGGCTGTCGGCGACCAAGTCGGTCTTGGAGCGCCGTGACTGCGTGGTGGTCGCGACCGTCTCGGCGATCTACGGGATTGGCGACCCGCGCGACTACCACAAGATGGTGTTGCACCTGCGACCCGGGGACCGCATCGGCCAGCGCGAGGTCATCCGCCGCCTGGTCGACATGCTCTACGGGCGCGACCTGCCGGACTTCCCGCGCGGGTCCTTCCGGGTGCGCGGCGACACCATCGACGTCTTCCCGGCGGAGCACGCCGAGATGGCGGTGCGCATCTCCCTGTTCGACGACGAGGTCGAGTCGCTGCACCTGTTCGACCCGCTGACCGGGGAGCAGCGGCGCAAGATCCCGCGGTTCACGATCTTCCCGTCGTCGCACTACGTGGTCACCCGCGACACGCTGCTGCGGGCGATCGACGCGATCGGCGAGGAGCTCGCCGGGCGCCTCGCCGAGCTGCGCGACGCCGGGCGCCAGGTCGAGGCGCAGCGCCTGGAGCAGCGCACCCTGCACGACATCGAGATGATGCGCGAGGCCGGCTACTGCAAGGGGATCGAGAACTACTCCCGTCACCTCTCCGGGAGAAAGCCCGGCGAGCCGCCGCCCTGCCTGCTCGACTACCTGGGCGAGGACGCGATCATGTTCATCGACGAGAGCCACGTCACCATCCCGCAGATCGGCGGGATGTACGAGGGCGACCGCTCCCGCAAGAACAACCTGGTCGAGTACGGGTTCAGGCTGCCGTCCGCGCTCGACAACCGCCCGCTCAAGTACGGCGAGTTCGACCGGATGTCGCCCCAGACGGTGTGCGTCTCGGCGACGCCGGCGGAGTACGAGCGCGGCCGCTCGTCGCAGGTCGTCGAGCAGATCGTCCGGCCGACCGGGCTGGTGGACCCCGAGATCGAGGTGCGACCGGCGACGACGCAGGTCGACGACCTGATGTCCGAGGTGCGGCTGCGCGTCGGGCGCTCCGAGCGCACGCTCGTCACCACGCTGACCAAGCGCATGGCGGAGAAGCTCACGGAGTTCCTCTCCGAGCACGGGATCCGCGTGCGCTACCTGCACTCCGACATCGACACCGTCGAGCGCGTCGAGATCATCCGCGACCTGCGCGCCGGCGAGTTCGACGTGCTGGTCGGGATCAACCTGCTGCGCGAGGGGCTCGACATCCCCGAGGTGTCGCTCGTCGCGGTCCTGGACGCCGACAAGGAGGGGTTCCTGCGCTCGGCGCAGTCGCTGATCCAGACCGTCGGGCGCGCCGCCCGACACCTCTCCGGGAAGGCGATCCTCTACGCCGACAAGCGCACGGCCGCCATGGGAAAGGCGATCCAGGAGGGCGAGCGACGCCGCGAGCGCCAGCGCGCGTTCAACGAGGAGCACGGGATCACGCCCGCGAGCGTTGTCAAGCCGGTCAAGGAGATCATCGACGGGCTGCACGACGACTCCGCGCGCCCGTCGCGCGGCCGCAAGCGCGACTACAACCGCATGGGCGAGCGCCAGCTCGGCGAGGAGATCCGCAAGCTGGAGAAGCTGATGCTCGCCCACGCGCGCGACCTGGAGTTCGAGAAGGCGGCCGAGATCCGGGACCGAATCCGCATGATCCGGCGCACCCTCTTCCCGGAACGCGCGGAAGGGGCCTGAGCCTCAGGCGGCCGCGCGCCCCTGCGTGGCGCGGACCAGGCCCGCCACCAGCCCGGGACCCTGGTAGACCAGCCCGGTGTAGACCTGCACCAGGTCCGCCCCGGCGTTCAGCCGCCGGCACGCCTCCTCCGGGTCGGATATCCCCCCGGCGGCGACCAGCGCCACCCGGGACGGGAGCATCGCGCGCACCTTCCCGAGCACCTCCGCCGCGAGCGGCGCCAGCGCGCGACCGCTGAGCCCGCCGGCCTGGCCGGCGTGGCGCCCGGTGGCCGAGCCCCCGGGGCGCGTGACCGTCGTGTTGGTCGCGATCACGCCGTCGATCCCGCACCCGGCGATCGTCGCGCAGGTCTCGGCCAGCTCCCGGTCGTCGTCCCAGTCGGGCGAGATCTTCACCAGGAGCGGCTTGCGCGGCCCGTCGCCGGCGAGCCGGTCCCGCCGCCCGACCAGCGCCTCCAGAAGCGGCCCCAGGAATCCCCGGCCCTGCAGCTCCCGTAGCGCCGGGGTGTTCGGCGAGGAGACGTTCACCGTGAAGTAGTCTCCCTCGGCGTGGAGGATATCAAGGCACCTGAGGTAGTCCCGCGCGGCGTCCGCGACCGGGGTCTGCGCCCCCTTGCCGATGTTGATCCCGAGGACGTGGCCGCGCCGCCGGCCCCCCTGGGCGCGCAGGTTGCGCGCCGCCATCTCCGCACCGGGGTTGTTGAACCCCATCCGGTTCACCAGCGACTCCTGCGCCTCCAGCCGGAACACCCGCGGCCGAGGGTTCCCCGCCTGCCGCCCCGGCGTGAACGTCCCCACCTCCACAAACCCGAACCCGAGCCGGGCGAGCGCCGACGCGTGCGCGCCGGTCTTGTCGAACCCGGCGGCGAGGCCGACGCGGTTCGGGAACTCCAGCCCCATCGCCCGCACGGGCGCCGCGCCCGGCGGCGCGGGCGGCGGCGGCGCGGCGGCCGCCAGCGCGCGCAGCGCGAGGCCGTGCGCGCACTCCGGCGGGAGCAGGAACAGCAGCCTCCTCAGGCTACGGTACATCGACCGGGGCGAGGTGCTTCTCGACGACGACCAGGAACGACTTGATCAGCGACGCCAGCGGGATGGCGAAGAAGACTCCCCAGACTCCCCAGAGGTTGCCGAAGAAGATGATCGCCACCAGGATGGCGATCGGGTGGATCTTCACCACCTCGGAGAACAGGACGGGGACCAGCAGCTGCCCGTCGAACAGCTGGATCAGCAGGTACGCGCCCGCCAGGTAGCCGAACGTGTCGGAGAACCCGAACTGCAGGTAGGCGACGATCAGCACCGGGAACGTCACCAGGATCGCACCGACGAACGGGATGATCACCGAGATCCCGACGAGCACCGCCAGGATGAACGCGTAGTTGAGGTCGAACATGACGAAGGCGGCCCAGCTGAGCACGCCGATGATCCCGCCCTCGATCACCTTGCCGCGGATGTACGCGCCGAACTGCTCGTCGACGCTGCCGTAGAGCTCGCCGAACACCTCGTTGTGAGGGATGTACTTCCCGAGCCAGTCGAGCAGCTTGCGCTTGTCGCGCAGCAGGAAGAACACGAGCAGGGGCATCAGCACCCCGTAGACGACCAGCGTGAAGATGTCGGACACCGACGCCAGCGTCGTCTCCAGGAAGGTCTTGCCGAGGTCCGCCAGGTAGACCTGCGCGTTGTCGCGGATGGTCGATGTCTCGATCGGCCCGATGAAGCCCGGCAGGTGCGGGTTGATCGACTCCGTGATCTCCGTGAGCACGTCCGCCGTCTTCGGCAACTGCTCGACCAAATCCGACAGCTGGTTCGCCAAGGTCGGCACCGCCAGCAGGATCATCAGCGTCAGGAACATGAACAGCAGCGTGATGATCGCGCTCGTCGCCAGCGTCCGCGACAGCCGCCGGCGCTCCAAGAGCCGGACCGGCCCCTCCAGCAGGTACGCGAACAGCACCCCCACAAACAGCGGCGACAGCACCCCCAGGAGGAGGTAGACGATCACCGCGAGCGTCGGCACCGTCAGGATGAGGACCGCCAGGTTGCGGTTCCTCATGAGGCGGTCGAACCACCTCTTGATGTCCTGGAGCATCAGTCCCGCGCCCTGTGCGGGCGGCCGGCCGGCCGGAGGTCCCGCTCCCACACCCCGGTGTCGGGACATGCCCGGACGGAGCGCGCGAGCAGGTCCGTGTAGGCGCGGCGCGGGATCTCGGTCCCGCCCATTCGGGCGAGGTGCGGCGACGCCACCTGGCAGTCGATCATCCTGTAGCCGGCGCCGGCGAGCCCCGACGACAGCGCGGCGAGCGCGACCTTGGAGGCGTCCGGCGCCCGGTGGAACATCGACTCGCCGAAGAAGCACGCGCCGATCGCCACGCCGTAGAGGCCGCCGGCGAGCTTGCCGTCGGCCCAGGCCTCGACGCTGTGCGCGTGGCCCATCCGGTGGAGCCGCGCGTACGCCGCCCGCATGTCGGCGGTGATCCACGAGCCTCCCGGCTGCCCTGGCCGGGGGACCTCGGCGCACGCGGCGACCACCCGGTCGAACTCCCGGTCGGCCGACACCTTGAAGCGCCCGGAGCGGATGGCGGCCCGCAGCGACCGGCTCACGCGGTGCCGCCCGGGGAGGATGACCATCCGCGGGTCCGGGTGCCACCAGAGGATCGGGTCCCCCGCGTTGTACCAGGGGAATATCCCGAGCGAGTAGGCCCGCAGCAGCGTCCCGGGCTCCAGGTCCCCGCCGGCGGCCAGCAGCCCGTTGGGCTCGCTGAGGGCGCTCTCCACCGGGGGGAACCAGACCCGGCGCGGGAGCAGGTAGGGGACCGCGCCCGTCACGGCGGGCACGGCGCGCGCGCGCGCACGGCCGGGCGGGATCGGGGAAGGCGACGGTCCATGTGTCCGGCGCTATTCTACGGCGTGGCGGCCGGGGGCGCCCGCCGCCGGGGGACGCCCGCGCGCGGCCCGGCGCCGGCCGCTTGACACGGCGGCGCCACGGGGGTAACATGTCCCCACGTCGATTGGTGGTGCATATGTGCGGGACGCGCATGATCCGAGACGGGGGGAGGGCACCAACGGACCGGGACCGGTCCGCTGTCGGCGTTCCTTTTGGGTTGTTTCCGGGGGCGGGACCGTCCCGCGCGGGGGTTTGGCCCCGCGGGGCGCCCGCCGGGGGGAGGCGCGATGGTCGTTGATCCCGGGGAGATCCGCAACCTCCTGTTCGCGTTCTTCTTCGCGGCGATGGTGATCGCCTGGGGGGTCCTCTACGCGGTCCTGATCACGCTCGCGCGTCGCACCGGCCGCGCGGACCTGCGGGTCGGGGCGGCGTTCTCCTACGTGATGCTCGGCGCCACCATCGCGGCGCTGGCGTGGGCGGCGAACCTGACCGGGCCGTGGCTCGCGCTGGTGGGGCTGATGCTGGTGGGGTACTTCCTCATGCCGAGGATGATCCTGAGGCTGTGCGAGGCGACGCACGCGCACCTGGCGCACGCGGAGGAGGAGGGGCCGGGCGATGGCAAGTAGGCCCGACCGGGCGCCTTGGTGGGCGCGGGAGAACGCCTGGAAGAAGATGGCGATCTGGGTCACCGCCGGGATGGCGGCGGTCCTGCTGCTGCTGACGTTCGACACGCTGCCGAAGATCAGCGCGGGCGGGCAGAACGTGCCGAAGTACTCGGTGGTCAACAAGCGCATCTACTACCGCTTCGACGTCTCGCGCAACGTTCAGGCGCCGGTCATCGGCGACGACGCCCCGCTGTTCGGGACGTCCCTTGACGAGGAGGGGGCGAAGGCGATGGTGTCCCACGGCAAGAAGATCGTGCAGGGGAGGAACTGCATGAACTGCCACACGTTGCTCGGCAACGGGGCCTATTTCGCCCCCGACCTCACCAAGTCTTGGCTGGACCCGGCGTGGGGGAGCGAGGAGACGCGCGAGGCCAACATGGTGGCGTTCCTGGTCGACCCGATCGGGAACCGCCGCGGGGGCGGCATCGGCCGCATCATGCCGGACCTGGAGATCACCGAGGGGGAGGCGCGCGCGATCATCGCCTTCCTGAAGTGGATGTCGGCGATCGACACCAACGGGTTCCCGTACAACTTCACGCCGATCGCGCAACGGGGGGACTGATGGCGACAGCGGACACCGCCGCCGGGCGGCTCAACGGCGGGCAGCGCCTCGCCGTCCACTACTTCGTGTTCGGGGCCGCGCTGTTCCTGGCGCAGGTGGTCTTCGGGCTGATCATCGGCGCGCAGTACCTCTACCCGGATCTGCTGTTCGGCGTGCTCGACTTCAACGTCGCGCGCACCGTGCACATCAACGCCCTGGTCGTCTGGATGCTCGGCGGCATGATGGGCGCCGTCTACTGGTTCCTGCAGGGCGAGAGCGGGCGCGAGATCTACGCGCTCCGGCTCGGCTTCGCCGCCTTCTGGGCGCTGGTCGTCGCCGTCGCGATCACCGTCGCCGTCTACGTGTTCGTCCAGTACGGGCCGGGCGACGACTTCACGCTGTGGTTCATCAACGAGGGCCGCGAGTACATCGAGGCGCCGCGCTGGACCGACTTCGCGCTGGTCGCCGTCATGGGCGTGTTCTTCGTCAACGTCTTCACCACGTTCAACCGGGGGCAGTGGAGCGGGATCTCCGGCGTGCTGGTGATCGACCTCGTCATGCTGGCGACGCTGTACCTGGCGGGGATGTTCTACACCCCCAACCTGTCGATGGACCAGTACTGGTGGTGGTGGGTGATCCACCTCTGGGTCGAGGCCACCTGGGAGGTCCTCGTCGGCTGCCTGATGGCCTGGGGGCTGATCTACCTGCTCGGCGTGCGCCGCGCGATCGTCACCACGTGGCTCTACATCGAGGTCGCGCTCGTCTTCGGCTCCGGCATCCTCGGCCTCGGGCACCACTACTTCTGGATCGGCACCCCCGACTACTGGCTCGGCATCGGCGGCTTCTTCTCCGCGCTGGAGCCGATCCCGCTGGTCGCGATGGTCGTGCACTCCGTCTACGACGCGGGCGTCAGCCAGATGCGCAACCGCAACCACCCGGCGTTCGCCTGGCTCATCGCCCACACCTTCGGGAACTTCCTCGGCGCCGGGGTCTGGGGGTTCATGCAGACGCTGCCGCAGATCAACATCTTCACCCACGGCACGCAGTGGTCCAGCTCGCACGGGCACTTCGCCTTCTTCGGCGCCTACGCCACCATCATCATCTCCGTGTTCTACATCGCCGCGCAGACCGCGCGCGGCGGCCCCGAGCTCGGCGCCCGGCTCCCCGACGGCGGCTGGAAGTGGAAGACCTCGTTCGTCCTGCTAAACTTCGGCATGCTCGGCATGACGGTCGCGCTGCTGATCGCCGGGTACCTGCAGTCCTACCTGGAGCGCGGCATCGGCGGCTCCTCCTGGGGCAGCTACCTGTTCGCCCAGAGCAGCCCGGGGTTTGTCAGCTCGATGGTCTGGCGCGAGATCTTCGGGGTGATGATGCTGGCGGGCCTGCTCCTGCTGGTGTGGGACCTCCTCACGATCGGGCGCGAGGCGGCGGCGTCGCGCCGTGCCGGGGAGAAGGCGGGCGCGCCGGCCGCCAAGGAGGCGACCGCGCCCGCCGCGTGACCAAAGCAAAAGGAGAGACGATGACAGGAAGACAGACACACAGGTTGGGCGGGATCTCCCCGGCCGGGCTTGCCGCGGCCGCCGCGCTCGCGCTCGCCGCCTTGGGGGCGGCCCCGGCGTCCGCGCAGGACCTCTCGGTCGCCGGCGGCAAGATCGCGGTGTGCGTGACCTGCCACGGGGCGACCGGGAAGTCGGACAACCCGATCTACCCGCACATCGCCGGGCAGCACGCGGAGTACCTGGTGAAGTCGATGATGGCGTACCGCGACGGCGGGCGCCCGGACCCGGTGATGGCGCCGATGGCGGCGGCCCTCACCGACGCCGAGATCCAGGAGCTCGCGGACTACTACTCGAAGCAGGCGCCCTGACCGGGCGGGCGCCGCGCGAGCGCCGGCCGGGGACGCCCGCGCGCGCAAGGCGCGCGCCGCCGCGGGACTTTCCGGGCATTCCGGGGAAATCCCCATAGAATCCCCGGCGGCATGAGCGATTCCGCGACACCCGACGCGCTGGTGGTGGCCGTCTCCTCGCGGGCCCTGTTCGACTTCGAGGAGGAGAACAAGGTCTTCGAGCGGGAGGGCCGCGAGCGCTACGTGCAGCTGCAGAAGGAGCGGATCGATTCGTCGCCGTCGCTCGGGGTCGCCTCCCGGCTGGTGCGGAAGCTTCTCCGCTTCAACGCGGACGGCGTGCGCCGGGTGCGCGTGGTGGTGGTCTCCCGGAACAACCCGGTCACCGGGCTGCGGATCTTCCAGGCGATCCGCCACCACGGGCTCGACATCGAGGAGGGGATCTTCACCGCGGGCAGCCCGACGGCGCCGTACCTGGAAGGGCTGGAGGCGCACCTCTACCTGTCGGCGCACGCGATCAACGTGCGCTCGGCGATCGAGCGCAACGTCCCGTCGGCGCAGGTCTACACCGGGGTCGAGCCGGAGCGCTGCGACGCGGACGAGCTGCGGATCGCCTTCGACGGCGACGCCGTGCTCTTCGGAGACGAGTCGGAGTCGATCTTCCAGCGCGAGGGGCTCGACAGCTTCGTGCGCAACGAGTCGGAGCGGGCGCTGGAGCCGCTCTCCCCGGGGCCGTTCAAGCACTTCCTCCACGCGCTCGTCGCGCTCCAGCGGTCGCTGCCGGCCGACTTCGGCATGAGGGTGCGCACCGCCCTGATCACGACGCGCGGGGCGCCGGCGCACGAGCGCCCGACTCGCACGCTGATGGAGTGGGGGCTCGACATCGACGAGGCGTTCTTCTTGGGCGGGCAGCCGAAGAGCAGGATGCTGCGGGCGTTCCGCCCGGACTTCTTCTTCGACGACAAGGTCGGCAACTGCGCCGACGCGGTCGACCACGCGCCGACCGGGCACGTCAACTTCGGCAGCGCGAATGCCGTCCCCCCGGCATGAGGCGCGTCTGCCTGGTCGGCGGCGGCCACACGCACGCGCTCGCGCTCGGCCCGCTGGCCGCCGCGCTGCGCGACCGCGCGGAGATCACGCTGGTGTCGCCAAGCCGCCACACCCCGTACTCCGGAATGGTGCCGGGAACGATCGAGCGCATCTACGGCGACCAGGAGTTCCTGATCGACCTCGAGTCATTGGCGGGGCGCCACTCGGTGCGGTGGGTCCCCGACGAGGCGGTCTCGCTCGACCCCCGGCGCAACGTCGTCGCCACCCGGGGCGGCGCGCTGCTGCGCTTCGACGTCGCGTCGCTCAACTTGGGGGGAGTCGCCCGGCCGGCCGGCCGGCTTGGCGACGACGCCGTGCACGTGAGGCCGGTCGGCCGCTTCCTCGACTGGCTCGGATGGATCGACGAGTACGCCGGCGACGAGCACGCGCTGTGCGTCGTGGGCGGCGGCGCGGCCGGCATCGAGGTCGCCTGCGCGCTGCAGCAGCGGGTCCGCCGACGGCTCGGCAGGCTCCCCCAAGGGTTCCGGATCGCGATCCTGGAGGCGGGGGAGCGGATCCTCGAGGGGTACTCGGCAGGCTTTGTCGCGCGCATCGCGCGCGTGCTCGCGCGCAAGGGGATCGACGTGCGCGTGCGCCACCGGGCCGACGGGTACCGGGACGGCAGCGTGGTCACCGCCGGCGGCGACTCGGTCCCGGCGGACCGCGTGATCCTCGCGACCCCGGTCGGCGCGCCGGGGTTCCTCGGGGGGTCGGGACTCAAGCTCGACGGGCGGGGGTTTGTCACCGTGAACCGGTTCCTGCAGAGCGTGTCGCACCCGGACGTCTTCGCGTGCGGCGACGTGTGCGAGGTCGCCGGGATGGGCTATCCGAAGGCCGGGGTGTTCGCGGTGCGCCAGGCGAAGACGCTCGCGGCGAACCTGGTCGCGCACCTGGGGCAGGGGAGGGCGATGGCCGAGTTCCCGGCGCGGCCGGAGTACCTGTCGATCATCAGCCTGGGCAACCGAACGGCCATTGCGTCCTACGGGCGCCGCACCTGGATGGGCCGGTGGGTCTGGGCCTGGAAGAACTGGCTCGACCGCTCGTTCATGCGTAGACTCGCGGCATGAGCGCGAACGGGGCCGCAGAGGTCCGAGATATCCACCGCTACCCGGTCAAGGGGCTTGCCGGGGAGGCGCTGGCGCGCGCCAACCTCGACATCGGCAGGGGCATCCCCCATGACCGCCGGTGGGGGATCACCGGCGGGAAGGCGGACGGGTGCGGCGACGATCCCGGCTGCGAGGGGCCGGGCTTCCTGACGGTGCGCGAGCACGCGGAGTTCACCGGGATATCGGCCTCGGTCGGCGGGGAGGGGCGTCTTCGCCTCAGGCTGCGCGACGGGACAACCGTCCTGGACGAGCCGGCGGACGGCCCGGAACTTTCCCGGAAGGCCGCGGCGGCGATCGGCGACAGCCTCGGGCTGGAGGGACTCGCGCTCGTCGACCACGCGCACGACCCGCTGTGGGACTACCCGGGCGCGTTCCTGTCGCTGATCAACCTGGCTAGCGTGCGGGACCTCTCGGCGAAGGCGGGGGCCGATCTCGACGTCCGGCGGTTCCGGGGAAACATCATCCTCGAGTGCCGCGAGCCTTGGGCGGAGATCGGCTGGGTCGGCCACGACATCAGGGTCGGCTCCGGCCTGGTGCTGAGGGTTGTGCGGGAGATTCCCCGGTGCAAGGCGACGTGCATCGACCCGGACACGGCCCGGCTCGATGTCCCGGTGCCGATGCGGTTGCGGGAGCACTACGGGCACAAGAACTTCGGGGTGCTCGCGGCGCCGATCACCGCGGGCGCGCTGTCTCCCGGCGACAGGGTGGGTGATGAACCGACTGCCTGGAAGTCTTAGCCCGTACCTGCTGCAGCACGCGGACAACCCGGTCCACTGGCACCCGTGGGGCCGCGAGGCGCTGGAGCTCGCCGCGGCGCAGGACCGGCCGATCCTCCTGTCGATCGGCTACGCCGCCTGCCACTGGTGCCACGTGATGGCGCACGAGTCGTTCGAGGACGAGGAGACCGCCCGGCTGATGAACGAGCACTTCGTCAACATCAAGCTGGACCGGGAGGAGCGCCCGGACATCGACCAAATCTACCAGGTGGCGCACCAGCTGATGCAGCGCCGCGGGGGCGGGTGGCCACTCACCGTGTTCATGACCCCGGAGCAGGTGCCGTTCTTCATCGGGACGTACTTCCCGTCGGAGAGCCGGCCGGGAATGATGGACTTCCGCCAGATCCTGGCCGCGATGGCGGAGACGTGGCGCACCCGCCGCGATGACGTAAGGCTGCAGAACAGCAACCTGCTGGAGGCGATGCGCGGCCTGCAGAACCAGGACGCGGGGGGCGCGCCGCTCGACGAGCGGCTGGTCCTCGGCGGCCTCCGCGACACGGTCGGCAGTCTCGACCCGGTCAAGGGGGGATTTCGCGGCGCGCCGAAGTTCCCGCACCCGGTCGCGCTGGAGTTCTGCGTCTCCCGCGCGATATCAAGGGGCGAGCACAGCCTGCCGGACGCGGTCGGCAAGACGCTGAAGGCGATCGCCCGGGGCGGCCTGTGCGACCATGTGGGTGGCGGCTTCTTCCGCTACTGCGTCGACGAGGACTGGGAGGTCCCCCACTTCGAGAAGATGCTCTACGACAACGGCCAGCTGCTGTCGCTGTTCGCCTTGGCTTACGAGGGCACCGGGGAGGGGGAGTACCTTGCCGCGGCCACGCACACGGCCGAGTGGATCCTGTCCGAGATGCGGGACCCGAGCGGCCGGCTGTACTGCTCGCTGGACGCCGACAGCGAGGGGGAGGAGGGCAAGTTCTACGCCTGGGACCCCGACGAGATCCGCGCCACCCTGGACGACCGGGAGTTCGAGATCGCCCGCGCCGTGTACGGGCTGGACCGGGCGCCCAACTTCGAGGGGCGCCACCACCTGTCGTTCCGGTTGCGCGACCCGGGGAGCGGCGCCGACGGGATCGGCCCGGAGGAGATCCGGGCGGCCCTCCCCGGGATTCGGCGGAAGCTTCTGGAGCGGCGCGGTTCCCGGCCCCGGCCGGGGTGCGATGACAAGACCCTGGTCTCTTGGACCGCCCTCGCGGCAAAGGGGTTGCTCCGCGCCGGGCGCGTCGCCGGGCACGAGTCCTGGGCACAGGGCGGCCTGCGGGCGCTGGAGTTCATCGGCAGGGAGATGTGGGACGGCAGGATGTTGCGCGCGGCGCACCGGGACGGCCAGTCGTACCTCGACGGCTACCTGGACGACCACGCCTTCGTCCTGGACGCCCTGCTTGAGGCGGAGGCCGGACCGGGCCTGCCAGACTCGCTGAAGGGGATGCCGCAAGGCGTCGCGACCGCGTTGGTCGACCTGTTCGAGGACCGGGAGAGGGGCGGGTTCCACTTCACCGGGAAGGACCACGAGCAACTGCTGGTGCGCCTCCGCTCGTCGATGGACGACGTGATGCCGTCGGGGAACGCGGTCGCGGCCTCGGCGCTCTGGCGGCTCGGGACGGCCACCGGCGACGCCCGGCTCACCAAGGCGTCGCAGGACTGCCTCGCCGCGTTCTCGCGCAACATGGCGGAGTACCCGCAAAGCTCGTCCGCAATGCTGATGGCGCTCGCCGGGCAACACCCCGAATGGAAAGGCTGAGGAGATGGCGGAGAAAATCGACGGGCACACACGGCTGCTGATCATCGGCTCGGGGCCGGCGGGGTGCACCGCCGCTGTCTACGCGAGCCGCGCCAACCTGGCGCCGACGCTGATCACCGGGGTCGAGCGGGGCGGGCAGCTGACGACCACGACCGACGTCGAGAACTGGCCGGCGGACCCGCCGGGGGTCCAAGGTCCCGACCTGATGGAGCGGTTCATCGAGCACGCCGGCCGCTTCGGCGGCCGGGTGGTCAACACCCACGCGAACCGGGTGGACCTGTCGGCCAGGCCGATGCGCGTCGACACCGACCACGGGACCGTCACGTGCGATGCCATGGTCATCGCCTGCGGGGCGAGCGCCAAGTACCTCGGGCTGCCGTCGGAGGAGAGGTTCCTCGGGAAAGGGGTGTCCGCGTGCGCGACGTGCGACGGGTTCTTCCACCGCGGCCGCGAGGTCGCGGTGATCGGCGGCGGCAACACGGCGGCGGAAGAGGCGCTCTACCTGGGCAACATCGCGTCGAAGGTGACGCTGGTGCATCGACGCGACACGCTGCGGGCCGAGGCGATCCTGCAGGGCAGGCTCTTCCAGGCGGAGAAGGACGGGAAGATCGACATCCTCTACGACCACGTGCTCGACGAGGTGGTGGGCGACGACTCGGGCGTCACCGGGGCCGTTGTCGCCCACAAGGCCGACGGGGCCAAGAGAAGGCTGGAGGTGTCCGGGGTGTTCATCGCGATCGGGCACAGTCCGAACACGGACCTGTTCAAGGGACAGCTCGACATGGCGGGGGGCTACATCGTCACCAAGCGGGGGGACCAGATCGGCCAGACGGCGACGAGCGTCCCCGGGGTGTTCGCCGCCGGGGACGTGCAGGACCCGGTCTACCGCCAGGCGGTCACCAGCGCGGGCAGCGGGTGCATGGCCGCGCTCGACGCGGAACACTTCCTTGCCGGCTGACGGAAAGGGCGGCGACCGGAAGGAGCGTTTCGCCGACCTCGTTCCCGAGGTGACACCGCTCGGCGAGAGGGACGACAGGCGCCGGCGGCCGGCCGCGCCGACAGACACCCCGACCCCGCCGAGGTCCGCGCCTGCCGCGCCCGGCGCCGGGTTCTCGGTCCTGCCGCCCTACAGCGAGGGCGACCGGGACATTGCCATCAGCGGAAGAATTCGCCTCCTTGACGCGCACAGCAAGCCCGGCATGTCGAGGGACGAGATCGCCGGGCTGAAGCGGTCGGAGCCCGATGACGAGATCATCCTGCGCGGCATGCGGGTCCGGGACGCCCACGCGGCGCTGGAGGGCTTTCTGCGCCGGGCGCTGGACGAGGACCTCAGGGTGGTTGACGTGTGCCACGGCATCGGGCACGGATCGCAGGGCGGACTCTCCCCGATCAGGGTCCTGTCCCGGCACTGGATGTCGGAATCGCGGTTCGTGCTCGGGTTTGTCACGCCGCCGAGGAACGACGGGGTGGCAAGGGTGCGCCTGAGGAAAAAGGAACGCGTCCGCCGGTAGGGTCGGCAGCCCGGCCGGGTCGCGGACGCTACAGGTCGCCGACCCCCTTGCGGTGGCCAGACATGATGACCACCGCGATGAGCAGCGTCACCGAGGCGCACGCAAGCATGGTGTCGACCATCGAGCCCGCGTCGCCGTCGAAGCCCTCCAGCGCGTAATAGCCGACGACGGCCGCCGCGACCAGCCTGACGAACCCGGTCACCGCGCTCGCGATCGCGGTCTCCATCGGGCGGCTCTTCATCGCGCCCATCTGGGAGTTGGCGAGCACCATCCCGACCCCGGCGGTGAAGAAGAAGGCGGGCGCCAGGACGATCGCCAGGGAGAGCAGGCCCCCCATGTCGAACGCCTTCGACACCGCGATGCTGAAGAAGGAGAGCGTCGCGCCGATGAGGATGGTCCACTCCAGGCCGAACCGGGGGACGAGCCGCGCGCCAAGGTGCGAGCCGCAGAAGAAGCCCGCCGGGATGAGCAGGAAGACGAACCCGAAATAGGCCTCGTTCACCCCCAGGGTGTCGATGAGGATGAAGCTGTTGGCGCTCAGGAAGGCGAACAGGCCCGCGAAGGAGAACGCGCCGGTCAGCGAGTAGAGGAGGAACGGCCAGTGGAAGAGCACCCGGAAGTGGACGCCGACGTAGTGCGACATCCTCGTCATGTGCGACGACTTGACGTGGGTCTCCGGGACCATGAGGTGCGTCGCGGCGCCGACCGCCAGGGCGAACAGCAGAAGCACGGCGAAGATCCCCTCCCAGTTGTCGTGGGCGGCGAAAACCCCGCCGATGAACGGGCCGGTCGCCGGGATGAACGCCATGAAGCCGGCAAGCTTGCCGAGCATGGAGGCCGCCTGCCTGCGGCCGTAGACGTCGCTGATGATCGTCCCGGCAAGGGTGGGGCCGGTCGCCGCGCCGATCCCCTGAAGGAAGCGCCAGCGCCCCAGCTCCTCCAGCGAGTCGCTCGCCAGGCATCCGACCGTCGCGACCGCATAGATCGCGATCCCGAACAGGATGGGATGCCGGCGCCCGTGGAGGTCGGCGAAGATCCCGCACACCAGCGTGCCGATCGCCGTCCCGAGCACGAACAGGCTCAGCACCGACTGGGCCGCCTGCTCCGACACCGCGAAGTCGCGCGCGATTGCCGGCAACGCCGGCACCAGGGTGTCGACCGATATCGCGGCAAACCCGATCAGGCACAGGATGATGAGCAGGGCCGCGTTCGACAGCGGCTTGCGGGAGGCGGACGCTTCCATTGGGGGCCGATTCTACTTTCCGGCGCTTCCGGGCGCGGGAGCCCGCCGGCGCCGTGCCGGATCCCGCGCGACCGGCATAGAATGGGCGGGGGCCAAGCGATGCGCGTCAACGTTCTGTACTTTGCAAGCGTCCGTGAGCGGGTGGGGACCGACTCCGAGCAGGTGGAGGTCCCCGGGGAGGACTGCCGCGTCCGGGACGTCATCGACCACCTGCGCCAGCGCGGGGGGGTGTGGTCCGAGGTCTTCAGGCCGGGCCACGACATCCGGTTCGCCGTGGACCAGGAGTTCGCCGGGGCCGACTCGGCCGTGCCCCCGGGGGCGGAGCTGGCGATCTTCCCGCCGATCACCGGGGGATAGTGCCATTCCCGTGCGCGTCCAGTCCGCCGACCTGCGCCCGGACGAGGAGCTGCGCGCCTTCCGCGCGCGGGCCGGCGAGGCGGGACACGGGGCGCTGGCCACGTTCACCGGGATCGTCCGCGGCGCCGACGGCCGGACGGGCAGGGCGATCGACCGCATGGAGCTGGAGCACTACCCGGGCATGACCGAAAGACGCCTGGGAGAGATCGTCGCGCAGGCGCGGGAGCGGTGGGAGATCGGCGACCCGCTGGTGGTGCACCGCGTCGGCACGGTCCGGCAGGGTGAGGACATCGTCCTCGTGGCGGTCTCGTCCCGGCATCGCGCGGCGGCGTTCGCCGCCTGCGAGTTCATCGTCGACTATCTGAAGACGCGCGCGCCCTTCTGGAAGAAGGAGGTCGGGCCGGACAGCGAACGATGGGTCGAGCAGGAGCAGTCGGACGTTGACGCGCTTGGCCGATGGGGGGACGGTGGCCGGCCCTGACGGGATCACCTGGGTCGTCCTGGCCGCGGCGCTGTTCAACAACATCGTCTTGGTCGGGATGCTCGGCCTGTGCCCGCTCGTCGGGGTGAGCAACCGGGTCGGGCTCGCGGCCGGGATCGGCGCGGCGACCGTGCTCGTGCTGACGTTCGCGAGCGGCCTGGCCTTCCTGGTCGACCACCAGGTGCTGGCCGAGGAGTGGCGCTTCGCGCGCCCGCTGGTGCTGATTGTCACGATCGCCTTCGTGGTGCAGCTGGTCGAGCTGTCGACCCGGATCGCCTTCCCGGTGCTTCACCGGCGCCTCGGGATCTACCTGCCGCTGATCGTCACCAACTGCGCGGTCCTGGGGGTGGCCCTGCTGAGCCTCCGGGTCAGCGCGACCTTCCTGGAGGCGCTGGCCTACGGGGCAGCCGGCGGGGCAGGGTTCCTTCTGGTGATCTTCCTCCTCGGGTGCGTGAACGACCGGGTCGACGCCGACCGGGTGCCGGCGCCCTTTCGGGGGGCGCCCCTGACCGTGATCACCGCCGGGATCATGGCGATGGCCGCGCAAGGCCTCCTGGGGATCGGCACGTGATCTACCCGATCGCGGCCGCGGCTGTCGCCGCCCTGCTTGGTTTCGTCCTGGGTCTCCTGCACCAACGGGCGTGGCAGACCGAACCGGTCCTGGTGCGGAAGGTCGAGGACGCGCTGCCCGGCACCCAGTGCGGGCTTTGCGGCTACCCGGGTTGCCGCCCCTACGCGGAGGCGATCGTCCAGGAGGAGGCGCCGATCACGCTTTGCCCTCCCGGTGGTGACCGTTTGGTACAGACGCTCTCGGAGCTGCTCAACGTCGACTCGACCGGGTTGCGGGCAGACGCGGGAGCGGAGGCCTTCAGTCAAGTCGCGTGGATTCGGGAATCCGACTGCATCGGGTGTGCGCTGTGCTTGCCGGCATGCCCGTTCGACGCGATCGCGGGGATCCAAGGGAGCATGCACACCGTGCTGGCAGACCTGTGCACTGGATGCGGGCTTTGCGTGGCGCCTTGCCCTGTCGACTGCATCACGATGGTCGATGTGTCCCGTACCGAGAAAGTCATAGCGGCGGCGTGCTGTCCCCCGGGGACCAAGTTTCCCGATGCTTCTGGTTCAGGTTCCTAGTCGTTACCGGAGAACCCTACCACGGCGCCGGCAGCTCAAGCTCGTCTGCGGGGATGATCTCCCCATTGAGTCCGACACATGACTTTTCGTCGGCGGTCCTCCGGGCCTTCTTGAAGTCAGTCAAGAGCTCGCTTCGGGCCTCCGGTTCGGGTGTTCCGCCGCCCAGTAAATGGATCATGAGGCGCGTGCAAAGCTGACGATAGGCGGTCGTTTTGCGCATTTTTTGGTCGACAGCATCACAAAGCACCCCAAACCAAACCGATTTCCTGTCACGGAGGTGGAGCATTCCGCGGTTCTCGGCGCGGATGAGAAGTCGCATGATTCTTTCAGGGTCGGCCTTGCGCTCACCGTGGAGCAGCTCGTGAAAGGCGTCCGCCAACGCGACCTGCGCAATGGGCCTGAAGAGTATGTTGTCGGAAGGCGCTTCGGCCTCTTTCACGAGGCGGAAGTCCGAGGAAGATTTCTGGTGGTTCTGTATCAGCTCCTTGTGGGAGGGCAGGGCCGCCAACAGGTCAAAGTAGTCCATGAGGTGGGTGACGCCCTCTTCCAATTCCTCATCGTCCGGACGAAATGGCAGGTCCCCAGCCTCGCTGATGTACCAGCCACCGTACGGTTTTTCTTTCCCAAGGTATTTCTCTGCTATTGTCACCAACGTCTCCAGCGTTGTGTACTCAAAGGAGCTGTCCTTGACCTGTCCCTGTCCGATGAGGACTCGCCCCTTTGTTTTGAGCA
Source organism: uncultured Gammaproteobacteria bacterium (assembly GCA_964654265.1). Lineage (GTDB taxonomy): Bacteria > Pseudomonadota > Gammaproteobacteria > Tethybacterales > CBDBMS01 > CBDBMS01. The sequence goes on from CAZZIL010000331.1 coordinate 21,453, forward strand.
GCGCGTGCTTCACCATCACCCTTCGGGCGACGATGGCGAACCCGTTATCCTCGTCGAGCTGGGTCAAGGTGCCTGTGGTGAGGGGCTTTGCGGTGAGATTGACATGCACAAAGATGTTGCGCAGTCTCCGCAAGGCCATCCGCTCAGTCTCACCCTTAAGAACGGCGGGTATGATCTCAATCCCGATGCTTTCTTTCATCAGCGATTGGATCGCAGCCTCGGCGTCCTCGGATTTTGACTCGCTGTGCATCTCACGCTCCGCGATGACAGCATCCAGCGTGATTCCCTTGCCCGTGCGGACCGATCCGTTGGGGTTCTTCCTTTCAAGCCGCCGGTCGCTAAGCAGATCCCGGAGTCCCCGAATAGCCATCAGCCGGTGCTGACCGTCCAATGCGTAAAAATTCGTCTCTTCGCAGTCCAAGTCCACGTAGGCCGATTTTGAGTCCAGGCGATTTGCGGTCACGCTGTCCTCGCTCGCGTGTCCGCCAACCCAGATGTCGGAACTTGGGTCGTTCACCCAGTCCTTCCACGCGGCAACGAGGATGGGTGGAAACTTGTGATAGTTGCGGATCGCGATGTAACGCGCCATCGGAAGCTGTCGGCTCCAGTTGGGCTCGCGTTGCCGCAAATCCTCCATGGTCTCCTCGTCAATGATGATTCTCCCTGTCTCGTCCTTTTTCTTTTCCCAGACAGGGAGATCGACGGCGAACCTGACATGCTCTGCCACCCACCGCAACGACACGGACGTGATGTACGAACGGGTCGTACCCATCTTGACCCGTATCGCAAGGTGGTGGTTGCGTTTGTCGCGCTGGTCGTCCAGCAAGTCCCGAAAGACTTGTCGCTCGATCTCCTGGCGCTTGGCCAGGGTCTCAAGCTCCTCTTCGTTGACTCCCACTGCTTCCTCCTGTTAGCTGTGTGTTGAACTCCGGGTCGAAGCGCCGGATCAAGCGCCGCTCAAGCCTCGTGAGACTGTTGGCTCCCTCACCGATCTCCGTCGTGAACCAGAACTTTGCTCTGTACTGATTCTTCCTCAGGTACTCCCTGAGATCCGGGTTTTCCTCCTTGAGGACCGTGTGCTCCTCGACGCGCCGTCTCAGATTCCTCGACTGGCCCACGTAGACGTACGTCCGCGCGGTCTCGAGTCCCTCGAACCTCTCGTCATGCCCCACGACATAGATGCCCGGTTTGGCAGGGAGGTTCGACAGGGAGGAGGTGGCCTGGTGAACACGCCAGCTCCGATCCTGGTCAGGTGCGCTGAGACCGGTGTTCATGGGTGTGCAAGCGGCCAACATGATATCTCCGCGAGGGTGCCCGGTGCCCGGTGGGGCACTCTCACGCCCCGCAGGTCACGGCTGGCCAGGACCCACGAGAGCCCATCCCCACAGATGTCGCAACCAAGGCTGTTGTCCGAGGAGCAAGCAGTTCGAGGGCCCCCGAGGGCGTGCCGCAGATGACGTTCGCGTGAGGCCCGCACGAGTGCGGGTGTCACGACGGGACGTTGCCCGGAAGCCCCCGCCTCCTGGATGCGGCGATGCCAAGCACGTGACCGGACGTGTCGGGTGGATGCGTCTGCGAGACGCGCCCCCCAAGGACAGAGCGCGAGCCGAGTGGCATCGTTGGCGACGATGCGCACCAGATGCCGGTGGCGAATCGGATCGCACCCAAGGGTCGCGCGTTCGGTGTCGCCACGAAATGTCGCACCGCCTGCGCGCGCCGATCGTTCGCGTCTGGTTGTCAGGGCTTCTCTGTTCATCGGGTCGGTCGGGTTCCTGTGGGCCGGATTGTATCCCAGTGCCCCGTTTGCGTGGGCGACCAAGAGTTTGCGTTATTTTTCGCAAACAACGTGACGGGAATCCCGTGCGTGTTGAGGCGGTATGAGACCCCGCCGAGGGGGGCGCAGGGTGGGAGCGCATGCCTCGATCTGTCCGGCGTGGCGCGCCCCAGAATGCGGCACCGTCCGGGTTGGGCTCTCGTCCCTCTCTGTTCGTCGAGTGGATCAAGTGCTCGTGTGTGCGACCGCCCCCGCCGTCTGTTTGTTTTAGGATTCCCATGTTTGCATTAAACTTGACAAACAACGCCATCGGGTCGGGCGATCGCGCGCGGTTGCGCCGGGGAAATTGTTTGCGTGTTTGGCGGGGTGTTTGTGATATGCTTGGCAAACACCACGAAGGAACCGAACGATGCCAAAGCAACTTGGGCCGCCCGCCACGCCCGCGACAGGACACGCCAGCTTCGGGTACTCGTTCCCGGCGATCCGGGGGATACAGGCGAAGCGCGAGTACTACGTGTCGATGTGCCCGATGCGGCTGATCCCGAAGATGTTCACCTTCAACGGCGAGGAGTTGCCGGCGGACCTGAGGGCGCAGCGACGCCTGAACCGCGCCAGGCTTCCCGAGATCACCAGCTACATCGTCCGGAACAAGGAGGACTACGTGCTCTCGGCGATCACGGCATCGATCAACGGGAGGGTCAGCTTCGTCCCGCTCACGCAGGAGGGGGACGGCGGCAAGATCGGCACGCTGAACGTCGACATGGGTGCCCGGTTCATCATCAACGACGGACAGCACCGCCGCGCCGCGATTGAGCGGGCCTTGGAGGACCGTCCCGAGCTCGGGGACGAGACGATCTCGGTGGTGTTCTTCGTGGACCCCGACCTGACCCGGTGCCAGCAGATGTTCGCCGACCTGAACCGCTACGCGATACGCACCTCGCCGTCCTTGGGGATCCTGTACGACCACCGGGACACGCTGGCGAAGCTCGCCAAGGGGCTGATGAACGACTCGGAGATCTTCCGGGGCCTGATCGAGCCGGAGAAGACGACGCTGTCGAGCCGTTCCCGCCGGCTGTTCACCCTCAGCGCGGTGTACGGGGCGACCAACGAGCTGCTCGCGGGGATGGACGAGAAGGACCCGGACGAGCTGGTCGGCCTCGCCCGCGACTACTGGGAGACGATGGCCAAGGCGATCAAGGAGTGGTGGCAGGTCCACAAGGGCAAGGTCACCGCCGGGGAGATCCGGCAGGACTACATCCACACCCACGCGGTGGTGCTGCAGGCGATGGGGCGTGCCGGGAACATCCTGGTGCTGGAGCACCCGCGCGACTGGCAGAAACGGCTGGAGGTCCTGGGCAAGATGGACTGGCAGCGGAGCAACCCGAAGTGGGAGGGGCGCGCGATGATCGGCGGGCGGATCTCCAAGGGGCAGCACAACGTCGTCCTGGTGACCGCCGCGATCAAGGCGAGGCTGAAGCTGCCGCTGTCGGCGGAGGAGAGGAAGACCGAGGGGGCGCACAGGAGGGGCGAGATATGAGCGCGCCGACCCAACCGCTGTCGGCGTTCGACGGCATCGGCGCCGATGTGGTGATCGACCGGGTGCTCGGCGAGATCACCGAGCTTTACCTGGCCGACTCGACCCCGTGGGTGGTCGGCTACAGCGGCGGGAAGGACTCGACCGCGGTGCTGCAGCTGGTGTGGACCGCGCTGGAGCGGCTGGGGCCGGAGCGGGCCCGCAAACAGGTGCACGTCATCAGCACCGACACACTGGTGGAGAACCCGATCGTGGCCGCCTGGGTTGAGGGGTCGCTCAGGAAGATCGGGGAGGTGGCCCGGGAGAGGGGGTTGCCGATCAGCGCCCACCGGCTGGTGCCGGAGCCGGCCGACAGCTTCTGGGTGAACCTGATCGGGAAGGGCTACCCCGCGCCGCGGCAGAAGTTCCGCTGGTGCACCGAGCGGCTGAAGATCAAACCGTCCCACGCGTTCATCGCCTCGATGGTCGACAAGCACGGGGAGACCATCCTGGTGCTTGGGACGAGGAAGGCCGAGAGCGCGGCGCGCGCGCGGGCCATGGAGCGGCACCAGGTGGGCAGGCGGGAGGCGCACCTCAGCCCCAACGCCAGTCTGGCCAACTCGCTGATCTACTCCCCGATCGAGGACTGGAGCAACGACGACGTCTGGATGTTCATCCTCGAGAACCCGAACCCGTGGGGGCACGACAACATGGAGCTGTTCGCCCTCTACAAAGGGGCGTCGGAGGACGGGGAGTGCCCCCTGGTGGTCAGCACGAACACCCCGAGCTGCGGCGACAGCCGGTTCGGCTGTTGGGTGTGCACCCTGGTCGAGAAGGACAAGTCGATGCAGGCGATGGTGCGCAACAGCGAGGACAAGGCGTGGATGATGCCGCTACTGGAGATCCGCAACGAGATCGACTTCCGCAACATGTCGGAGAACGGGGACCGGCACATGCGCGACTTCCGGCGGATGAACGGGACCGTGCAGCTCTTCCATGGGCGGCCCATTCCGGGACCCTACAAGCAGGAGGTGCGGGAGGGGTTGCTGCGCAAGCTGCTGGCGACCCAGCGGGTCGTCAGGCGGAAGGGGCCGGAGGCGGTCAGGGGGATCGAGCTGATCCGCCTGGACGAGCTCGAGGAGATCCGGCGCATCTGGGTGGTCGAGAAGCACGAGCTGGAGGACTCTCTGCCGGGGATCTACGAGGAGGCGACGGGCGATGCCTACCCGGGAAGGCGGCTTGAGAGCGGCGTCCCCTTCCGCAAGCCGGAGATGGAGTTGCTCGAGACGCTGTGCGGGGACGACCGGCTGCACTTCGAGATGGTCCGCGAGCTGCTCTCGGTCGAGAGCAAACAGAGGAACGTGCTCAGGCGGGCGAACCTCTTCTCCGCGCTGGAGGGGACGATCAAGCGGCACTTCTTCGAGGACCAGGCCGATGCCGTGGCCTTCGCGGGACGGCGGGTGGGTCCCTCGGCCGAGGCCGACGCGCAAGCCGCGGACGCCGGGAAGGGGGCGATCTGGCTGAAGCGCGATGGTGATTGACAAGCTCGTCCTCCACGACTTCGGCGTCTACGGGGGCTACCAAGAGATCGACCTGTCCCCCGCCTCGCCGCAGTCCCCGGTCGTCCTGTTCGGCGGCCTGAACGGCACGGGGAAGACCACTCTGCTCGACGCTCTCCTGCTGTGCCTGTTCGGGCCGGCCGCCAAGTGCTCAAGCAGGAACGGCAGGGGCTACCCGGAGTATCTCTCGGGTTGCGTCAACAGGCGTGCCCACCGCAAGGAGGCCTTGATCGGGATCGACTTCCGCCACACGGTCAACGGGGAGGAGACCTCCTACAGCATACGCCGGTACTGGCACGCGCACGGCAAGAAGGCGTCGGAGGGTTTTGACGTGCAGGTCGACGGCCAGCCGGCGGGGACGCTCGCCCAGAACTGGCTGAACCACATCGAGGAGATCATGCCGGCCAACATCGCCCACCTGTTCTTCTTCGACGGGGAGCAGGTCGAGGACTATGTCGTGGCGGAGAAGGCCGGTGCGCTGATCGAGACCGCCGTGATGAACCTCTTGGGTCTCGACATCATCATCCAGCTGGACAAAGACCTGAGAACACTGGCGCAACGAAAGGCCGTCAAGGAGCTGGGCGCGAGCAGGCAGGCCGAGGTCGACCACCTCGAGAGGACGGTCAGCGACCTGCGAGAGGAAGGCGAGCGTCTCAGTCAGCAGGCCGCCTGGCTTCGCACCTACCAGCTCGATCCCCGGACGCGCAAGCTGGTCGAGCTGAGGGAGGCGTTCCGCAAGGCGGGAGGGGATCTGTACGACCGGGGCGCCGGCATTGAGGTCAGGGCCAAGATGGCCCGGGACGAGCTGGCGGCCTGCGAGGACGACATCAGACGGCAGGCGGAGGGCGACCTTCCGTACGCCTTGGTGCGGGGGCTTCTGGCGTCGCTTGACGAGCGGGACCGAAGGGAGCGTGGAATCCTCGCGGCCCGTGGCGCCATCGACAGCGTCGAGGCGCTCAAGGAAGAGCTTGTGGAGCACCTTCGGCAACGCGAGGTGGACGCCAAGTCGCGGCAGGTCGTCGAGTCCTTCCTCGACCTCCGGATCGAGCGGGACCGAGCTGTTTTGAGGGGGGGGGGGGGGGGGAAACCCCCGGGGTTAAACC
>CAZZIL010000332.1:0-8360 GCA_964654265.1 uncultured Gammaproteobacteria bacterium
GGACGGTGAAGGCGGACGGGGCGGTCACGATGTCGGGCCTCCCCATTGCCCGGTAGAGCTCGGGGAAGCGCAGGTCGTAGCAGATCGACAGGCCGACGCGGCCGAACGGCGCATCGTGGGTGGCGACGGTGCGGCCGCGCACCATGGTGTCGTTCTCGTCGTGCGCCTCGCTTCGTCCGCGGTACTGGAAAAGGTGCACCTTGTCGTAGCGCGCCACGCACTTCCCGGCCGGGTCGAACAGCAGCGACGTGTTTGTCACCTTCCCCTTGGCGCGAGACCGCAGCGGGATGCTGCCCGCCACCAGGTGGATGTGGTGCTCGGCCGCCATCTTGGCGAGGAACGACTGGATCGGCCCCTTCCCGAACCGCTCGGCGAGGGAGAGTTTCTTCCCCTCGTCGGCGGACAGGCAGACGAAGAACTCGGGGAGCGACACCAGCTGGGAGCCGACCTGGCAGGCCTGCTCGATGAGGCGTTGCGCGTCCGACAGGTTCTCGTCCACGTCCGCGGACGAGTTCATCTGGATGGCTGCCGCCGTGATGGTCCTCATGGCCGATCTCCCTCGGTGATGGGATTATACGGGTGGCCCCGTGTTGACGCCGGGCCGCGGGACCCGGCGGGGAGGGGTGTGCGGCGCCGGGCCGCGGCACGGTCCCGGCATCGGCCGTCCCGGGCCGGACGCGGGGCGCGCCGCCCCAAAAAACGAAAGCCGCGCTTGGGGCGCGGCTTTCGCTTGGGTTGCGGGGGCGGCTCACATCATGCCGTCCATTCCGCCCGGCGGCATCGCGGGCGCCTCCTCCTTCTTGGGCTTCTCCGCGATCGCGCAGTCGGTCGTCAGGATGAGCCCGGCGATCGACGCGGCGTTCTGGAGCGCGCAGCGGGTGACCTTGGTCGGGTCCAGGATGCCCATCTTCATCATGTCGCCGAACTTGCCGGTCGACGCGTTGAAGCCGAAGTCGCCCGTCCCGCCCTTGACCTCGCTGCACACCAGCGAGGCCTCGTGGCCGGCGTTCGAGACGATCTGGCGCAGCGGCTCCTCCAGCGCGCGCACCACGATGCGCACGCCCGCCTGCTGGTCCTCGTTCGAGCCCTCGGTCTTCTCGGCCGCCTTGATCGTGCGGATGTAGGCCGTGCCGCCGCCGCTGACGATCCCCTCCTCGACCGCCGCCCGGGTGGCGTGGAGCGCGTCCTCGACGCGCGCCTTCTTCTCCTTCATCTCGACCTCGGTGGCGGCGCCGACCTTGATCACGGCGACCCCGCCGGCCAGCTTCGCGACCCGCTCCTGCAGCTTCTCGCGGTCGTAGTCGCTCGTCGTCTCCTCGATCTGCACGCGGATCGCCTCCACGCGGGAGCGGATCGTCTTCGCCGACCCGGCCCCGTCGATGATCGTCGTGTTCTCCTTGCTCGCCTCGATGCGCTTCGCCTCGCCCAAGTCGTCGAGCGTCGCCTTCTCGAGCGACAGCCCGACCTCCTCGGAGACCACCTTCCCGCGGGTCAGCACCGCGATGTCCTCAAGCATCGCCTTGCGCCGGTCGCCGAAGCCCGGCGCCTTGACCGCGCACACCTTGATCGTGCCGCGCAGGTTGTTGACCACCAGCGTCGCCAGCGCCTCGCCCTCGATGTCCTCGGCGACCACCAGCAGCGGGCGGCCCGCCTTCGCGCACTGCTCCAGCAGCGGCAGGATGTCGCGGATCGACGAGATCTTCTTGTCGTGGAGCAGGATGAACGGCTTCTCCAGCGCCGACATCTGCTTGTCCGGGTCCGAGATGAAGTACGGCGACAGGTAGCCGCGGTCGAACTGCATCCCCTCGACGATCTCCAGCTCGTTCTCGAGGCCGGAGCCGTCCTCGACGGTGATCACGCCCTCCTTGCCGGCCTTGTCCATCGCCTGCGCGATGATCTCCCCGATCGCCTCGTCGGAGTTCGACGAGATGGTCGCCACCTGCGAGATCTCCTTCTGCGTCTTGCACGGCTTCGAGAACCCCTGCAGCTTGTCGACCACGGTCGAGACCGCCTTGTCGACGCCGCGCTTCAGGTCCATCGGGTTCATCCCGGCGGCGACGTACTTCGTCCCCTCGCTGATGATCGACTGCGCCAGCACGGTCGCGGTCGTCGTCCCGTCGCCCGCGACGTCCGAGGTCTTGCTCGCGACCTCCTTGAGCATCTGCGCGCCCATGTTCTCGAACTTGTCGCCGAGCTCGACCTCCTTGGCGACCGAGACCCCGTCCTTCGTGACGGTCGGCGCCCCGAACGAGCGGTCGATCACGACGTTGCGCCCCTTGGGGCCCAGCGTCACCTTGACGGCGTCCGCCAGCGTGTTCACGCCGGAGAGGATCCCCTTGCGGGCGATCTCGGAAAACTTCACTTCTTTTGCGGCCATGGCTTCTCCTTGGTGCTTCGTGTTGGTTGTGGGTGGCGGGGCGCGGCGCTACTTCTTCTTCTTGTCGACGATGACGGCCATGATGTCGTCCTCGCGCATCACGAGCAGCTCCTCCCCGTCCACCTTGATGGTGGTGCCGGAGTACTTGCCGAACAGGACGCGGTCGCCGCTCTTCACGGCGAGCGGCCGGACGCTGCCGTCGTCGGCGATCTTCCCGCCGCCGACCGCGAGCACCTTGCCCTGGTCCGGCTTCTCGGCGGCGTTGTCCGGGATGACGATGCCGCCCGGGCTCTTCCGCTCCTCCTCGACGCGGCGGACGAGGACTCTGTCGTGTAGGGGCTTGATCTCCATGTTTCGCTCTCCTGTGGTCTCTTGGGCTTGCCCGGCCGGCGGCCGGGTTGTTAGCACTCTCGCGAGAGTGTTGCCAACGGGCGGGTATTATAGGGGCGGCCCGCGGGCTTTTCAAGGGGGCGGCGCGATTTTTTCGCGGGGGGCGCTCCCGGCCCCGGCGACCCGCCCGCGCGCGGCGGGCGCGCGCCGCCGTTATCTGCTACAATGCGCGCCGGGCCGGGGTTCCCCCGCCGGGCCCGCCCCCCGAGAACACGGAGAACGTTGCTGATGGACTACCTGGAATCCTTTGTGCTGCTGGCGGTCATCGCCTGCTCGCTTGTCGCGATCTACTACGGCTACGCCTCCTCGAGGTGGATCGGCGGCCTGCCCGCCGGCAACGAGGCGATGCAGACCATCGCGCAGGGGATCCAGGAGGGGGCGACCGCCTACCTGAACCGGCAGTACCGCACGATCCTGTACGTGGGGGTCGCGCTGTTCGCCGTCATCGCGATCCTGCTTGACATGAAGACGGCGGTCGGGTTCGCGATCGGCGCGGTCTTCTCCGGGGCCGCGGGCTACATCGGGATGAACGTGTCGGTGCGCGCCAACGTGCGCACGGCGGAGGCCGCGCGCCAGGGGCTGGGCGAGGCGCTGGACGTCGCCTTCCGCGGAGGGGCGATCACCGGGCTGCTCGTCGTCGGACTGGGGCTGCTCGGCGTCGCCGGCTACTACGCGTTCCTGGAGTGGAGCGCGCCGGAGGACGCGTCGCCCAGCGACATCGTCCACCCGCTGATCGGCCTCGGCTTCGGCGGGTCGCTGATCTCGATCTTCGCGCGGCTCGGCGGCGGCATCTTCACCAAGGGCGCCGACGTCGGCGCCGACTTGGTCGGCAAGGTCGAGGCCGGGATCCCGGAGGACGACCCGAGGAACCCGGCGGTGATCGCCGACAACGTCGGCGACAACGTCGGCGACTGCGCCGGGATGGCGGCGGACCTGTTCGAGACCTACGCGGTCACGGTGATCGCCACGATGGTGCTGGGCGCGCTGCTCTTCGGGGGGATGGCCGTCACCTACCCGCTGATGCTCGGCGCCGCCTCGATCATCGCCTCGGTGATCGGCTGCATGTTCGTCAAGGACCGCGACAAGCTGTCCGCGCTGCTTCTCCCGGTGAAGCCGGTGGTGTTCGCCATCGACAAGCTGCTGGACCGGTTCAACAGCGGCAGCCCGGTGATGAACCTCCTGTACCGGGGGCTGATCATCGGCGGGATCGTCGCGGCCGGGCTCTACTTCCCGGTGACGGTGCTGGTGGCCGCCGCGAGCGAGGAGCTGGGGTTCTTCGGCCTGTACTGCTCGGCGATCATCGGCCTGGTGCTCACCGGGCTGATGGTGTGCATCACCCAGTACTACACCGACACCGGGTTCAAGCCGGTCCGCGGGATCGCGGAGGCGTCCGAGACCGGACACGCGACAAACATCATCGCCGGGCTGGCGGTCTCGATGAAGGCGTGCGCGCTGCCGGTGCTGTCGGTGTGCGCGAGCATCCTGCTGTCGTACTGGTTGGCCGACCTCTACGGGATCGCGGTCGCCGCGACCTCGATGCTGTCGATGACCGGGATCATCGTCGCGCTGGACGCCTACGGGCCGATCACCGACAACGCCGGCGGCATCGCGGAGATGGCGGACCTCCCCGACGACGTGCGCAGCGTGACCGACCCGCTGGACGCGGTCGGCAACACCACCAAGGCGGTCACCAAGGGGTACGCGATCGGCTCCGCCGGCCTGGCGGCGCTGGTGCTGTTCTCCGACTACACCAGCGCGCTCGCGGCCCGCGAGGAGTTCGCGGAGGGGATCGCGTTCTCGCTGTCGGACCCGAACGTCATCATCGGGCTGTTCATCGGCGGGCTGATCCCGTACCTGTTCGGCGCGATGGCGATGGAGGCGGTCGGGCGCGCCGCCGGCTCCGTGGTGCGCGAGGTGCGCCGCCAGTTCAAGGAGATCCCCGGGATCATGGAGCGCACGGCGAAGCCGGACTACTCCAAGGCGGTCGATCTCCTGACGCGGTCGGCGATCAGGGAGATGGTGGTGCCGTCGCTGCTCCCGGTCGCGGTCCCGATCGTGGTCGGGCTGGTCTTCGGCCCGGTCGCGCTGGGCGGGCTGCTGATCGGGTCGATCACCACCGGCATCTTTGTCGCGATCTCGATGACGACCGGCGGGGGCGCCTGGGACAACGCGAAGAAGCACATCGAGGACGGCCAGCACGGCGGCAAGGGGTCGGAGGCCCACAAGGCGGCGGTCACCGGCGACACGGTGGGGGACCCGTACAAGGACACCGCCGGGCCCGCGGTCAACCCGCTGATCAAGATCATCAACATCGTCGCGTTGCTGATCGTCCCGCTCCTCTGAGGGGAGGGCCCCGGCGACAGGGCGCGCCAGGCACGGGGATCGCGGGGCCCGCATGGGAAGGAGAAGGCTGTTCTTCGTCGCCTACGGCGTCTCCGCGTTCCTGGCGGGCGTGGTGGCGTACAGCTTCGGCGACCTGATGGGGCGGCATGGCGACCACGACGCCATGGGACACGCCATGGGCACGCATGTCTCAGGGGAACTCTCCGGGGAGTGGTCCCACAACCTGGCGGGCGTGGACCTGGAGGACACCGACGGGACCGTGCGCAGGTTCCCGGACGAGTTCGAGTCCGGCCACTACCTGGTCAACTTCTGGGCCACCTGGTGCCCGCCCTGCGTGCATGAGCTCCCGGTGCTGTCCGCCTTCCACGGGCAGTCGCACCCGGCGGTCGGGGTCGTGGGAATCAGCCTGGACGAGGCCGGCAAGACCCGGGAGTTCCTCGAGAACGTCCCGGTGGCGTACGACATGCTGGTCGCCGGCCCGACGGCCTTCGACCTGATGCCGCGGAAGGGGACGCAGCCCCCGCTCCTCCCGATCACCTACCTGGTCGACTCCGCCGGGACCGTGGTCGCCGAGAAACTCGGGCCGTTCGCCGACGGCGACGAGATCAGGGAGTTCCTTGCGGAGAACGGGGTCCTTTCAATTTAGCCGATTTTGGGTTAAGCTAGGCGGAGTTGTCGGCTAGTTGGGAAGATTTCATGGATTTGCGCAAGCTGAAGACGATACTGGACCTGTTCGAGCACTCGACGGTGTCCGAGCTCGAGATACTGGAGGGGGAGGACAAGGTGCGGCTGGTGAAGCACGCCCCGCCCGGCGGGGCGCCGGCACCTGTGCCGGCGGTGGCACCCGCCCCGGCGGCGCCGGCGGACCCGGGGGGGGAGGCGCCCGCCCAGGAGGCCTCCGCGCCGACAGAGCCGGAGCTCGAGGCGATCGAGGGCGAGGTGCTCAGGTCGCCGATGGTCGGCACCTTCTACCGGGCCTCCTCCCCGGACAGCGACCCGTACGTGAGGGTCGGCGACCAGGTGCAGAAGGGCCAGACCGTCTGCCTGATCGAGGCGATGAAGCTCATGAACGAGGTCGCGGCCCCCTGCGACGGCACCGTCAAGAAGATCCTGGTGGAGAACGCGAGCCCGGTGGGGTTTGACGACCCGCTGGTCGTCATCGCCTGAGCGGCCCCGATGTTCGGGAAGATCCTGATCGCCAACCGCGGGGAGATCGCGCTTCGCATCCAGCGCGCGTGCCGGGAGCTCGGCATCAAGACGGTCGCCGTGTACTCGAAGGCGGACTCGAACACGAAGTACGTGCGGATGGCGGACGAGTCGGTGTGCATCGGCCCGGCCGACGTCACGAGGAGCTACCTGAACGCGGCGTCGATCATCGCGGCGGCCGAGGTGACCGACTCCGAGGCGATCCACCCCGGCTTCGGGTTGCTGTCGGAGAACGCGGGCTTCGCCGAGCAGATCGAGAAGAGCGGGTTCAAGTTCATCGGCCCCTCCGCCGAGATCCTCACGCAGATGGGGGACAAGATCGGCGCGAAGAAGGTGATGAAGCAGCACAAGGTCCCGTGCGTCCCGGGGTCCGACGAGATCCTCCCGTCCGACGCGAAGGAGCTGACCAAGCACGCGACGCGGATCGGCTACCCCCTGGTCGTCAAGGCGGTCGCCGGCGGCGGCGGCCGCGGCATGCGCGAGGTGCACACCGACGTCGGGCTGATCAACGCGGTCAGCGTGATGGCGACGGAGGCGACCCGGACCTTCGGCGACGGCCGGCTCTACGCCGAGAAGCTGCTCACCGGCGCGCGCCACATCGAGGTGCAGGTGCTTGCCGACACCAAGAAGAACGCCGTGCACCTGGGCACGCGCGACTGCTCGGTGCAGCGTCGCTACCAGAAGGTCGTGGAGGAGGCGCCCGCGCCCGGGGTCGACGCGCGCAGCCTGGACCGGCTGTGCGAGAAGTGCGTCGACGTGACCCGCGCCCTCGGCTACGTCGGCGTCGGGACGTTCGAGTTCCTCTATCACGACAGGTCGTTCTTCTTCATCGAGATGAACCCGCGGATCCAGGTGGAGCACCCCGTCTCGGAGATGGTCACCGGGGTCGACATCGTCGGCGAGCAGATCCGCGCCCTCTCAGGGGAGAAGATCTCGGTCCGGCAGAAGGACATCGTGCTGCGCGGCCACTCGATCGAGTGCCGCATCAACGCCGAGGACCCGGAGACGATGCTGCCCCACCCCGGGCAGATCACCAGCTACCACCCGGCGGGCGGGCCCGGGATCCGCGTCGACTCGCACGTCTACAGCGGGTACGTGGTGCCGCCGCACTACGACTCGCTGATCGGCAAGCTGGTCGCCCACGGCCGGGACCGCAAGCAGGCGCTGGCCAGGATGAGAAGCGCGCTCGCCGAGTTTGTCATCGACGGGATCAAGACCAACGTGCCCCTGCACCGCGAGATCCTCGAGGACCACGAGTTCTCCGTCGGCGCGGTCGACACCGGGTATCTTGAGCGGAGGTTTTCCGCGGGCAAGGGGAGGTGAGGCTGGCGCCGGTGCCCGGCCTGGCGGACGCCGGCGCCGGTGGTTCAGACGGTGGAGCCGTGCCTCCGGAACCACTCTGACAGTTCGGGTTCGCTCATTGAGCCGGATGCGACACCGAGCATGGCGTCAGTGACATCGTCATCATGGGCCCGGCACACCAGTCCGTTCTTCTGAAGGAACACGGCGGCGATGGCGTACCCCGCACGCTTGTTTCCGTCAATGAAGGGGTGACTCGCGATTACGCTGAAGCAATAGGCCGCCGCCAAGTCACTCAGATCTGGCACGGGATCCTCGTAGTACCACTTGTTGGGAGGGCGGGCCAGCGCACCTTCCAAGAGACCCGCATCCCGGACGACGCCGACCAAGCCGGAGGAGTCCGGGAATCTCTCGCTCGCGATCGTCAGGGCCAACTCCACATTGACCCAGTAAGGCTCAGTCAAGAAGGGCCTTACAGTTTCGCGAGCTTCTCGAACGCCCCCCGATTCCGACGAATCACCTCATCGGCGATAGCCAAGCCCTCTTCGAGGTCGATGAAGCGGCACCCCGGGGGGAACAGGCGATCAGTGTCCTGATGCGGACGAGGCGGCGTGGACCGCTTATCCCTCTTGGCGGGTGCGGTGGTGCGAGGTTGCGTGCTCATGGCTCTCTCCAGTGCTTGCATTATAGCACAGGTCGACTACGGGGGGGTGGGCTTCTCCCGGAAGTGGGGCCGCTCCGGCCC
>CAZZIL010000333.1:0-1617 GCA_964654265.1 uncultured Gammaproteobacteria bacterium
AGTGAAGCGGCCGAGCAGGCCGGTAAAGGCGGCGAGCGTGTCGTCGGTCATCGCAAGGCTCCGGGATCGGGTGGGGTCGGGTGAGGTCGAATGAGTGTATGATGACGGTGCGGGAGGGAAACCCGCCCGTCAGGAGGACCATGCAATGACCCAAGCCATCATCGACACGCTGAAGTTCACCAAAGAGCTCGAGGCGGCCGGAGTAGAGCGCGGTCACGCCCAAGCCATCGCACGCGGGATCGACGGCGCACTCGTCCGCCATCTCGCTACCAAGACCGACATCGCCGAAGTCAAGACCAACGTCGCAGAAGCCAAGATCAGCATCACCGAAACCAACACCAACCTCGCCGAAGTCAGTAACAAGGTCACCAAAGCCAGCCTCGCTGAAGTCAGAGCCGAGATCAAGACGGAGACAAGCAGGGCCGAAACCCGTCTCCTTTGGCGCATGGCTTGCTCCATGGCGTTCTTGTTCGTCTTCATCGTATTCGTCTTCAAGCTCTGATCGGGTCTCTGCAATTCCGGGCGCAAGCCCGGCGTGCGCGGGATCCAAGACGGCTCCCGCGCACGGAGCCACCCCGGCGGCGATGAAGGCCAGCCGAGGAAACCGGTCCGTCCGGGGCGGTGCTTCCTCGGCGACCTACAGTCGGCTCTGGGGGCGGGCCACGCCGACGGGGAGGTCGGCGAGGCGCTCGAACTCGGCTTCGGGCAGCGCGGCGCCCGAGCCGGAGAGGTAGTCCAGCAGCATCTCCGTCGCGTCGTCGCCCCAGAACACCTCGCCGTCCACGACGAAGCTCGGCACGCCGAATACGCCCGCGGCGACCGCGCGCGCGGTGTTGTCGTGCAAGCGCCGCTTCACCGCCGGGTCGGCGATGCGCGCGTCCAGGTCGTCCACCCCCAGCGACGCCGCCAGCTCGCGCAACCCGTCCATGTCCTGCGCGTCGCGCCCCTCGCCCCAGACGTAGGCGAATATGGCGCGCACCGCCGCGAGGTCGCCGTCCAGCGCGACCGCGAGGCGCAGCAGAGGCAGGGGGCGGAAGGGGTGGCGGGGCGGCGTCCTGAACGGCAGGCCGCGGCGGGACGCGAGCCAGTGGCAGTAGCGGTAGGTCTGGCGGCGCTTGGCCGGGATCTCGGCCGGCCCGAGGCTGCCCCAGTGTTCGAGCAGCCCGGCGAACAGCACCGGCACCGGCCGCACCCGGAGGTCCGCCGGCAACCGGTCGAAGCGGGCGAGCTGGAGGTAGGGGAAGGGGGAGATGAAGTCGAAGTACCAGTCGGCCTGCCGCGCCATCTTCACCGCCTCCCGTAGGTCCTGCCGTTCCGCCGTTCCGCCGCCCTGCCGTCCCGCCGGTGCGTTCGGCCGGGCGCCCGCCTCGCGCGCCCCGGTCGGCACCCCGGCGGCGCGACCGTGTGGTATGATACAGCCCGCCGAAACGGAACCTCAGCAGTCAGGAGGACATCTCCTTATGGACCAGTCGACCGCACCCATCACCGACACCCTCGAGTTCGTCGAAGAGCTCGAGAGGGTCGGCATGGAGCGTGAGCAGGCGCAGGTCGTCGCGCGCGGTATCAACGGCACGCTCGTCACCCACTTCGCCACCAAGGCCGACGTCGTCGGGGTCG
>CAZZIL010000334.1:0-1912 GCA_964654265.1 uncultured Gammaproteobacteria bacterium
CACCCATGCTGAAGGGTCGGGTATCGCGACAGCTCGGCCTCCAGCAGCCCCCTCATCTCGGACTCGGTCCGCCGGGGACGCCCCGCCAACAGCTCTCGCGCAAGCTCCTGGGGTGATTTCGTCCGCGTCTCCAGCTCTTTCTCCAGCTGCTCGACCTCGGATCGCAACCTGGCCCGAAAGCGGCGGATCTCTTCGGCGCTGTGCTCGTGCCCAAGGTCCGCCTCCCCGGAGCCGGAGGGTTGCGGGGAGGCTCTCCCGCGCGCGTTGAGAGAGTTGTCGCCCATGGGCCTCTCGTCAACCAGCCTGCGGGAAGACCCTCTCCAAGGCGGCCCAGAACCCGGTGGCATCGTCCGACACCGTCCAGCGGGGAGGCGCCAGCCCGCGCTCGGCAAGCAGGTGCAGCAGGCGTTGCCAGCTGTGCGCTGACTCGCCGGTGTCCGGCTCAATCGCCAAGAGGCTCTTCTTGTCTTGGTCGTCGATCCCGATGACCACCAACATGCACGCCGACGCCGATGCCTCGCCGTGCGCACGGAAGTGGACCGCGCCCGCCCAGGCACGGGCGATCCTCAGGTCCCCGAGGGGACGCGTCAACCACTCTTCGTGCTCCCTCTCCCACCGTCTCTTCAGCCGGCCGAGCAGCTGCGGGAACCGCGTGGCCACGTCCATGCCCAACAAGGTCGACAAGGCTTCCTGCATGTTCCCTTGCGACACCCCGCGCAGGCACACCCATGGCAACGTCTCGTCCAGCACCCGGCAACGTCGGAGGTGGGGAGGAACCAGCTCCGAGCGGAACGTGAACGGCTCCTCGCCGCGGGCACGCAAGCGCGGCACGCTCACCGGCACTGGGCCGCACCCCGTCAGCAGGTCGCGCTCCCGGTGGTAACCATTGCGTATCACCGCCGGGCGTCCGTCCGCCAGCCGGCGCCCCGCCAGCCGCTCCTGGATCACGTTGAACTCCTCCTCAAGCGCGGCCGCAAGCAGGTCGCGGACCTTCCCGCGCACCAGCTCGCCCAGCGCGTCCCGCAGGGCCGCGTCCGCGATCAACGGGTCGTGCCGTTCCTTCTCCCCCTTGCCCATCCTGCCCTCCTCACCGCTGACGGTCGCGGATTCCCTGCCCCCGTCTCGATGGGGCCGCTGTCCGCCAAGTCAGCCCCGCGGCAGGATGTGAACGGGTTTTCCGACCTTGGCCCATGCGCAGGATGATACCCGATTGTCCTCGTTGCCGACCCCTTGGGGACCGGGCCTGCCGGTCTCGTCAACGTTGGGCGCCCCCGCCCGGTGCCGCAAGGCGCCCCCCTTTCCGGGGGTCGGGTGTCGGTGTTGGCCGCGCACAGCGCGTTCTCGACGATGAAGTCGCGCCGCGGTTCGACGCGGTCGCCCATCAGCTTCGAGAACACGTCCTCGGTCAGCCCGAGGCGGGTTGCCGAGGAGCCGGCCAAGCTCCTCGGCCTCGAAGTCGTTCATGTGGATCTCTTCCTTGCGTCCGAGGATGAGGTCGATCAACCCGCCGATCTTGACAGGCTCCCGCAGGCCGCCAAGGCCTCGGCCAAGGAAAGCATCTCGGTCTTCCACATGACCCGCAACCACTTCCTCAGGGTCTTCACTCTCTCGGTCGAGTGCGCCCGACGGGGCGATCTCTGTGCGAGCCACGGGCCCACGTCATTCCTCGTCGAAATCGAGTGTCACGACCCGCCCATCGCGGAGCCTCAGTCGCGTCCCGTCCACCGTGACCTCGCCCCGCGCGAGCAACAGTCCCATGTCGGCCGCGGAACTTGACTTCCACGATCTAGAATCGGAAGTGTTTGATTAAATGCGATATCACCTCTCTATAGGCGACTACGTTCCGGGAGAGGGGGAGGGGGCAGGCGATTTCCGGCCCGTCACGGGCGACTACGAGGGACGTTCTGCCGTC
>CAZZIL010000335.1:0-11966 GCA_964654265.1 uncultured Gammaproteobacteria bacterium
AGCCGCTTGACCGGCGGGTCCACGGCGACCTCAAACCTCCCGTGCCGGCCTGTCAGCGCCGCGCGCAACAGGTCGAAGTGGGTGGGCCGCTGCTGCCGGGCCTCCTCGATGTCAATCCAGACCCCCAGAAGCCCGTGCCCCAAAAGCACGTACCTCCCGCCCAAGATCTCGATCACCGGGTTGGGTTTCATCGTTTTCGCGATGACCCTTGCGGCCCGCGTCACCCTCTTGCTGTCGCGATCGTCCAAGAACGCGTCGCCGACGGCGATTGTCCAGCCGAAGTCCACCAGCGCGGAGAAGTCGACCCTCCCGGTGAGCGTGGCCTTGCTCCTGGTCATCCGGTAACACACGCGCGGCTCCCGCATCTCCGCGAGATTGGCCTCGATGTCCAGCCGCGCGCCGATGCCCCGGAACATGCGCTTCAGCCCGGGAAAGACCTCCATGAACCGGTCGAGCGGGATCGAGAAGTCGGTCTGCATGCACTCGGGCTCCACCATCAGGTTGTGCCCGATGTGCCTTGAGGCGATCTCCAGCGCCAAGAGGAACCAGGTCGTCGGCTGTTCCCCGAGTATCTCCCCGAGCTGCGCGGGGGATCCGCTTGCGTCGACAAACACCACCCGCATGGAGACCGTCCTGGGGTCCCCGCGATTCGGCTCGAAGACCGCCCACAGCCACGGATGGTCCCCGGGAACCGCCAGCCGCCGCAACCACCCCTGCAACTCATCCTCGTTGTCGAGTCCCACGTGGCGCGCCGCGCGCCTCCCCGTCTCGAAGAACATCGAGGCGGGATTGAGGACGTCCCGCCGCATCCCGGGCATCAGTCCATCAGGGCCCGTCCCCTCCCTCAGCAACGCCCGGAACAGGATGTCAACCGCGTGCCGCACCTGGGTCTCCGGGCTCGCGCGCATCATGTGCTCCGCGCCCATGACGCCCCGCATCCTCAGCAGGCTGGGCGGGCACGCCTCGATGAACCGCCTGTGGATGGCGCGCAACTCCGCGCTGAGCATGGTCGCCGGGCGCCAGACGATCCTGTGCTGGTCAAACGCCCTCCCGCGGACCAGCTCCGGGACCAGCGCGCACTGCGCGGTGAGCCTCTCGACGTAGCGGAAAAGCATCGCCCAGTAGCGGTCCGACTCGCCAAGCCGCCCGTGCTCCTCGGGCGCAACCCGGCCAAGGCCCGCCGCAAGCGTTGACGCGCGCGAGTCGGCGAAGGCTTCCTCCACCTCCGGCGAGGTCGGAGGGTCTTCCTCGACCGGCATCCCTCCGGCGTGCGCGAACAGCGTGACGATCTGGCAGGCCGGGTTGATGACAACGCCCAGCGTGTCCTCCGAAGGGCGCAGGGGAAGGCGGTCCGCCCTCTCGCGCAACTTGCCAACCCCCTCCGCCGCGGTGAGCATCCCCTGCCGCAGGGTCTCGCCGAAGTCTTTCACGAACTCGAACGGGTGAGGATCCAGCCGGGCAAGCGTCGTCTCAAGCAGGTTGGGGATGGCGGAGAGGTCCGGCAGGCCGTCCAGCGGCCGGGACCGCCACCCTTCCCAGTCGGGCTTCCAGCACGCCCCCAGCCGCCGCGGGTAAACCCCGGCCTCCAGCACCTCCTGGCTGCCCGCCCACTCCTCCAAGTCGAGCCCGAACACCCGGAGCGCGGTCACGGACGACCCGGAAAGCTTGCGCCGAGCCTCGACAATCGCGGCCCGGACATGCTCGCACCCCCCGGACCCGGCCGGGCACGTGCAGGTGGCCGGCATCTCCTCCCAGATTATCGCCCCAAGCCCGGCCTTCCGTGCCACGGCGTGCCCGAGTTTCTCGAGGTCCGGCGCCCGGCCGACCTCGAAGGGGACTCCCCACGTGTCGGACTTGATCAGCATCCGGTTGGCCTCAAGCCTGAGCCGGGCCGCGCAAGACGGCGGGGAGATCACGACCCGGAACGGACCCGCCCCGCCCGGCGCCGACACCTCCGCGCGCACCGCGCCGGTCTCAACCGCGAGGGACCCGACCTCGTGTCCCTCGGGCGGCTCCTCCATCTCCCAGAGCGGCAGGTCGATCTCGGAAATGACGGGGGCCTTCCGCCGACCCAGGGCGCCGGTCCTCTTTCTCGCCATCAGGGTCCGCCCGCGCGGCGACGCGACCGTCCGCCCGGCGGCTGGTTGCTGTCAGGGGGTCGGGTCACGGCAACACGCATGATAGCAGAGACAGGGGGGGAGGCGCCGTTTTTTCGTCCCCCCACGCACGTCGGCGAGGCGGGGGCGGTCCCAAGAAGAAGTGCCCAGTCGAAGGCAATGCGACTTGCGCCGAACACCTCGCCGGGGAAC
Source organism: uncultured Gammaproteobacteria bacterium (assembly GCA_964654265.1). Classification (GTDB taxonomy): domain Bacteria; phylum Pseudomonadota; class Gammaproteobacteria; order Tethybacterales; family CBDBMS01; genus CBDBMS01. The sequence continues at coordinate 2,310 of CAZZIL010000335.1, forward strand.
TGGGTCACCAGACGGGCGACTGGGTCCAACGTCCTCCGCCGAGACCGCAGGGGACATCCGCAGTGTCAGGCGTCCGGATCCCAACCCCCCCCCGAGCCCAGCAGCCTGCGACGTTGCCCCCCTGCCATCGGTCGTCACGAGGCAGGACTCCGTCCCAATCCCGTTGTCGAGCAGGCCTTTCCGCGTCCCGACTCTCCCGCCCCAGTAAGGCTTTACGACCGTGACCTGATCCCCGGTGACCTCTCAAGCCAGAGGTCATCGTGGTCTCGACCAAGCGTCACCACCAAGCCCCGAAGAGCAGGGGGGAACCTTGTTGTAACAAAACAACCGCAAAACCAAGAAAAGACCCGGCACCCCCTGACTGGGGCGGATTCCTGCGGCACTTGGGCTACACTCCCCCCAAGGAGGTAAGCTTGCGATGGAGACGGGAAAGCGTGAACAGGGTCGGTTCTACACCGAGGCCAACCCTTTCCGCAGCGATCAGTTCCGCACCTGGGCACGTCAGGCCGGTCTTCCTGGTGCCGTTGTGCTTGAGCCTTTCGCGGGTTCGAACAATCTCGTCCGGATGCTGGAAGAGAGCGATCTGTGCTCCCGCTTCACGGCCTTCGATCTATGCCCCGCCGCCCCCGACGTGCACAAGGCCGACACGATCAAGAGCTTCCCTAGGGGGTACGATGTGTGCGTCACAAACCCCCCATGGCTGGCCCGGAACTCCGCCACGCGAAACGGCTTGGCATTCCCGGAAACCACCCATGACGACCTGTACAAGCATTGCCTGGAGCTTTGCCTGAACAACTGTCAGCACGTGGCCGCGATCATCCCCGCCACGTTCCTGCAGGCCTGCCTGTTCCGGGAACGGTTGCACTCCTACACCCTGCTCCACGGAAGGATGTTCACCGACACCGAGAACCCCGTCTGCCTTGCGCTCTTCGGAGACCCGTCAGCCCGGACCGAGATATACCACGACGGGGAGTTCGTGGGGGACCTTGACACGCTCCTCGGTTGCCTGCCACAGGCGAAGGGCGACAGGAATGTCCGGTTCAACGACCCGGACGGCGAGCTTGGGTTCGTGGCGTTTGACAGCGTCCGGGAGGCATCGATCCGGTTTTGTCACGCCACGGACCTGGCGCAGTACCCGGTGAAACACTCCGCCAGGTTCTTTGCGCGGATCAGCGGGGATTTCGGGGGACGGCTGGAAGGACTCATTCGGGATCTCAACGATCAGGTCACCGAGTTCCGAAGGGAGACATGGGACGTTTTCCTCACGCCCTTCAAAGGCATGCGCAGGGACGGGTGGTACCGGAGAAGGATGAGCTTCTCTCTTGCGAGGAAATTCATAAATGCCTCCTGACTACAGAGCCGAGTACCTGAGGGCCTACCAGGAAAACATCGACAATATCGAGGTTCACATGAAGGAGGGCAGGCTGGACAAGAAAATCGAGTCGTTCTGTGAGCGGTTCGGGTTCGTCAAAGAGGAGGTCGAGAAGGCGATCAAGTCTTGCCGAATTGTCGCGGCACAGTTCGCACTCGATCCCAGCAAGCAGAACCTGTACGAGAAGGTTGCCGCCAAGCACATCCGAAACCTGCCGGGTGTGACGCAATTCAGACACCTGTCAACCAATGAGTTGTGGGTGGCCAACGGGGGAGTGTTCGACAAGAAACAGAAAAAGGAATCCGGGATATCCCCTGACGCAAAGTCTGTCGACTTCACGTGGGAATACGGAGCGGCGACGTATTATGCGTCGCACAAGCATACCCAAGACGAGGGCGGCGCACAAGGAAACGCATACAAGGACCTGTGTGCCTTCATTGACGCCTGCAACAAACCACAGTCAGCGCCGCGCTTTTTCCTGGTCATCGCGGATGGCAATTTTTTCCAAGGGCGGGCCGATGCCGGAACAACCAGGTTGCAGGCCCTAAAAGCGCGCGCAAATCGAATTAACGTTCACGCCTGCGACATCGGGGAACTGCCGGAGCTGATGGAGAAATTGTCGGGCACGGGCAAGCACTAACACCGCCGCCAGTTGGTCTGGTTCTCGATCGACCTGTCCCCGCCTGATTGGGGGTGAGTGAGGATAGGAACTTTGCCACTGGGGAATTTGCTCTGCCGGTGATCGCTTCCCAGACCAGTCTATGTGCGATCATTGCCTTTCGCCTCCTCGATCATGCTGTAGATTTCCGCCCATCGATTGTAGAGGTCCGCGCTGACATCGTCGAAGTTCGCGGGAAACAGCCCGCTTTCCTCGTCATGCTTGACCTCATTCAGCACGGCCCCCGATGTCTCGTCGGGCGAAAACAGCCAAACCCCGATGTGCTGACCCGGGATCCAGGCATCCGCGATGTCCGGGTGATTGGACTCATACTCGGTCCGTGCACTGTCGCCGATCATCGAAATGCCAACCAGGTTGGCAAACTGCTCCAAGATCCACGCGCTGTGCGTGGTCACGACCACCCTGACACCTGCGCGGACCAGCTTCGCCAGCAACACGGCCAGCTGGACCTGCATTGCCGGATGCAGGTGGGCCTCGGGCCCCTCAACGATGAGAAGGTCGCCCGTCTGGACGTGATTCCGAAGGAACAGCACAATCGGCGCCAGCTCGGAAACCGCGGACGACGCGTTGAACAACGGGATCCCTTTCCCGCCTCCCGCCCCTTTCGGGTGGTAGGAGAATATCGGGAAATCTGCTTTGCTTGTCCGATCCTCGTGAATCGACCCACGCAAAATGCTGTCCTCCAGTTCCTTGGAGAGCTTGGCGAGTCCCCCCTCCCCCATTCCCGGTTTTCTCAGTTTCCGAAGAAGGTCGGTTATCACCCGCGACGGCCCGGGAGCATCGGAGTGCAGGTCAGACGCGGCAACAGTGCCACGGTCGATCAGCGCATCCACAAGTACGCTGGCAGTGTTCACAATCCCGGTGCGGTTCGCGGGAAGGTAGTGCGCCGGGCGGACCAAGGACGGGAGAGCCTCCGCGAACGCGTGCCTGATAATCGTCTCGTATGCCAACCCTGTCACTCTCTGGGGTATTTCGGGAGCCGTTTCCCGGTCCATGTCGGAGACATGGGACCGCAGGGACTCGTCAAGCAACCAAAGGCGCGGGGACCTGATCTCGACGGGGGGCGGGATGCTCGCGCTCACCGAGACCAAACCGGTGTCCCGTCCGATGCTTATTCCCACATGCGCGGAGGCGTCTGGCACAGAGACCTCCACCCTTGCCGGATGTGCCGCTCCCCTGCGGATCAGGCCCTCGATATCCCTGATTCCGAAACACTGTCTGAGCGAATCGTCGATTCCCCAGTAGGTGCCGGTTGGCTCCGAGAAAAACCGCCGCACCGCCTCCACGACAGGACCGGGAAGCGCCGGGACGTTGCCGGACATCTCGGGCTGGGCTCTCTGGTATTCCGTCGCCCACTCCGAGAACGCATCCTTTTCCCCAGCGGAGAGGCGGGCGAACTCGTCCCGCCTTCCCGGGCCGGAAACCGGCAGGACCCCCCGATTCACCGTGCAGTGCCTGCACAGGGCATAGATCAGCATGGCAAGGTAGGACTTGCCCGTGTTGGTTGGGCCGACAAACACCGTCAGCGGCCTCAGGTCGAACTCCGCCTTGGCGATGGGTCCGAAGTTCTCCACGGAGAACGTGACGTCCCCGACCGACTTGGCATCCGCGCTCACAGCGGATGCGCCCGGCGGCACAGTTCCGGCACTTGGTGCCCTCGCGCCTGTGTCCTGGTGATCCTGTCCAGACTGGCGTTCCACACGGGCGACTTGGCGTGATCCTCGCCACGGACCCCGGCGAGATGGTGGAGCGTCTTCGCCAGCCTCGCGACCGACTTGAACGATCCGAGTCTCGGGCACCGCTGTGGTTCCGTGATCCCCATGGTCCAATGATAGCACATCTTTTCGCGCAGCTGAGGTCGGGTACGGGCGCAAGACGCCATCAGGGCACCAAGCGGCAGGACACCAGACCCGCCCGGCCCGGGTGCCAACCGGGCCCACTGTCAATAAGGCTCTGTACTACAAGCCTGTGGGCGGAACCCTACAAGGGAGGTAGCACTGCGGCGTTGCACCCCCGTCAATGCACCCACTTGGGGCACCCACCGCGGATGATCGGTTTGTTTCACCACTTCTCCTATGAACTCAATCGGTTATGAGATCCGCCCACAGACTTGTAGAGCAGAGCCGTCAATAATGCCTGCCGAGCGGCCTCAAGGACGGGGAAGGTCGGGTCGCCGGGATCGAACGACCGGGGCACCGCACGAGGCCCGGGGGCTGGCGGGGCGCCCATCGCCGGGTCGGCCGAGAGTGCGGGCGGGGTTCCGCCTGATCACGTGCCCACCCGAAGGGATTGGGCGCAACAGGTGTCCGCCGGACCCAAGGAGTCGACATCTCGGAAGAGTGAACCCTTTGGCATGCTCCCGGTCCGGCGGCTTGGTGCGCTTGGCTCTTTCGGACGGGCCGGCTTTTGCCCGCACCGGCGGGGCCGTCCCCGACACGGACCGGACCGGGATGCGTCACCCGCCGCCCGGGATCTCGGCCTCCTTCTCGTCCCAATACCCGACAAATATCCCCTTCCGGGTCGCCTGGGGGCGCCCGAGGATCTGGTCGGCGCCCATCGTGACGCGTTGCCGTTGCCGGCCGGCCCACTCGAACAGCGCATCGCGCAACCTTTCGCGTACGGCGGCCGTCCCGGGGTCTTTTCCCCTGTCGGCCAGCTCGTCCGGGTCCGTCTCCAAGTCGAACAGCATCGGCCCGAACTGGGGCGAGTGGACGAGCTTCCAGCGGCCGTCGGTCACCATGAAAAGCCTGCTGTCGTCGGTTCCGGTGCCGAGGGCCTCCCGGACCGGCAGCACGCTGTAGTCGTACTCGCTGAACGCATGCCCGCGCCAGTCGCCGGGGACCTCGCCGCGCAGGAGCGGGCAGAGCGAGCGTCCCTCCAGCCGGTGCGGCCGGGGTTTTCCGCCCAGCGCGTCCAGGAAGGTCGGCGCCAGGTCGATCCCTTCCACAAGCAGGCTGGTGGCGGTGCCCCGGGTCGCGTCCGCCTCCGGGCGGGGGTCGAAGACGATCAGGGGGATCCGCACCGACGGGTCGTGGAAGAAGTCCTTCTCCCCGAGCCAGTGGTCGCCCAGGTAGTCGCCGTGGTCCGAGGTGAACACCACCATGGTGTTCTCCAGGAGCCCGCACCGCGCCATGAAGGTGAGCAGTCTGCCCATCTGGTCGTCGAGCTGCTTGACTAGGCCCATGTAGCCGGCGAGGACGGTCTCGCGCACCTCGTCCTGCGAGAACGCCCGGCTTGCCCGGGTGGCCATGAACTCGCGGTACACCGGGTGGGGGTCGGTGCGCTCCGCCTCGCTACGCACCGCGGGAAGCCACGTGTCCGGGCCGTGCATGTCGTTGTACGGGGCCGGCACGATGTACGGCCAGTGCGGCTTGATGTACGACAGGTGGCACAGCCACGGGGTGTCGTCCTTGCGCCCCTCGACAAAGTCCATGAACCGCCGCGTCAGGTACGGCGTCTCGCTGTCGGGCTCCGCGACCCTTGCCGGGCGGTTCGAGTACTTCAGGAACCACCCGAGGCCAGTCTCCCCCTCCCCCCGGGGCTCGACGCTGTTGGCGTGGGTCTGCCACGGGTTTTGGGGGGCGTAGCCCCTCGACCGCAAGTGGTCGTTGTAGGGCGGGTCCGGGCGGTAGTCCCCGTCGGGATGCAGGCCGTCGTCGCGCTCGAAGGCGTCAAAGCCGCACTCGGCAAGGCGGGCCCCGATGACGGTGCCCTCCGGGATCCCGTAGCGCTCCATGCCCTCCCTGTCGGCCTTCATGTGGGTCTTGCCCACCAGCACCGTGTCGACGCCAAGGGGGCGCAGGTGGTCGCCAAGGGTAAGCTCCCCGACCCGGAGCGGGAAGTCGTTCCAGGTCGATCCGTGCGATATCACGTAGCGGCCGGTGTAGAAGCTCATCCGGCTGGGCCCGCACACCGGCGACTGCGTGTAGGCCTTGTCGAAGCGCACTCCCCGGCTGGCGAGCCAGTCGATGTTCGGGGTGCGCAGGTGGGGGTGCGAGTAGCACGACAGGTAGTCCCAGCGGAGCTGGTCGCACATGACGAACAGGATGTTGCGGACCTCGCCCACGTTGGCGCCTCCCTCGGCGGCTATCCGGCGCCCGGCAACGGTCGCGCCGAGGCGGGGAGGCGACGTGTCCCGGGGGACGGCCGTCCCGGGCGGGACCTGCCCGTCAAAACGGCAGGCTGCCCCGCAGGTCGATGCGCCGGCGCGTGCCGTCGTCGGCGAACTCGGTGGTCCCCTCGATCGACAGCTGGAGACGGTTTCTCAGTCCAAGCCGGCTACCGATGCGCAACGTGCCGGAGTCGTCGCCCAGTCCCACCCGAAGGAACGGAGTGAGCAACGCGCGCCCGCCAAGCACGCCGAAGCCGTGGGTCGTCTCCGCGTCCAGGCGGGCGCGGTCCGGCCGGTCGTCCGCCTCGAGTGGCCGCGTCCCCCAGATCTCGTCGATGGCACGGCCGAGCGATCCGTAGGACGGGCTGACCGAGAACGACCAGCCGTGGCCGCCGCCACCGGGGGTGAGCTTCGCGAGCAGGCTCACGCCCGTCTCTTCCTTGCGGCTGCTGGAGTGGGTCACCAAGTGGCGGCCGCGCAACGCCGCGGTGAACGACGCGTTGCGGTAGGTGAGCGAGCCCCCGACCTCGACGCCGTTGCCGGTCTCGTCGCCGTCCCCGGTGTCGATGCGCGTCCCGATCTCGAAGCGCGGCGTCACCGTCCCGCCGTTGTCCACCGGGATGTCGCTCGACATCTCCCCGACCAAGCGGTGGCTCTGCACGTCCGCCGAATACCCGGGGATGTCGGCGGCAGTGTCAGCGTCGGTCTCGATCTGGGCCGCCTGCGTCTCGAAGCGGACCCCCAAGTCGAGCTCATCGTTGAACTTGAAGTCTTTCCTCGCCCCGAGCGCGACAAGCATCAGCTCGCTGTCCAGGGTGTTCTCCGTGAACTCGACCTCGCCCTTGCCGTAGCCAAGCAGACCCCAGACCGAGGTGTCGGCGTCCAGGGCCAAGCGGAAGTACGGGGTCACGCTGGTCATCGATGTGGACAGGTTGCTCGACTCGCCGTCCGCGTCGTCGTAGTCGAACTCACCCTCGGTGTGGCCGAGCGCGACGCCCAGCCGGCAGGGGCAGGAGGCCGCACGCGGCTTGACATCTCGGTCGATCCCCAAGTAGCCCGAGTACGACTCGCCGTCCCAGGTGAAGCCGGAGGTTCCCCCCTCCAGCTTCCGGTAGTCGCCCTTGCCCCAGACCGACCAGCCGTGTGCCCCGCCGGAGTGCGCCGCCGGAAGGGAGAACGACGCCCCGTCCCACAGCTCCGACAGCGGGACGGCGCGCGCGGCGGACCCCTCCTGTCTCGCCGCACGCGCCTCCCAGTCGATTTCGCCGCCTTGGAGCGACTGCCCGGCAACCCGGAACGACGCGTCGCTGTCGGCAATCCCGCCCTCCAGGCGGAGCCCGACCGCCTCGGTCACCGACTCGATCAGCACTCGCCCAAACTCGGGGAACACCGTCGTCTCGATCTCCTCCGGCACAACGACCTTGCCCACACGCACCACAAGCACAACGGGTGCCGACGAGTCGCCGTCCGTGTCCGTCGCGACCAAGGTCACGGATGTGCTCCGGGATGCACTGCCCTCCTCATCGGCCGGCGGAACCGGAGTGAGAATCACGATCGTACCTTCTCGCATTGCGGTGACAACGCTGGTGTCACCCACCGTCACTTGGTATCTCAGGGTGTCGCCGTCCGGGTCGGTGAAGATCTCCGACAAGTTCAGGGTCGCCAGCACCGGTTCGGTGCCCGCCTCCATGTCGGCAAGCTGCAGACGCTCCACGCTGACCGTCATCCCTGTCGGAGCAGGGTTGAACACCTCGACCTCGAACGACAGGGTCGCAGACTGCATGTCCGGGTCGGTTGCCGTGACCGTGACCGTCGCGCTGCCGATAGCGACCGGTGTCACCGTCAGCGTGCCGCCGCTCACGACAACCCGCGCCGCCGCCGTGTTGGACGAGGTCGCATCAAAGGTCAATGCTCCCCCATCCGGGTCAGTGAAGTGGTCGGTGAGAACAATCTCCGCGGGAAGGGCGTTGTTGTTGTGGAGGCGTCTGTTGCTGATTTCCCTCGCCACCGGCGTCCCAGGCATCGCCACCTCCACCGCGAAGTCCAGGTTGGCCGAGAGACCCCCCGGATCGGTCGCCGTGACCGTGACCCGCGTTGCCCCGACCGCGATCGGTGACACCGTCACCCGACTCCCGTTGACCAAGACCCTGGCCACCATCGAGTCCGCCGAGGTCGCAGAAAAGTCCAGTGCCCCACCCTCCGGATCGGAGAAGTTACCGGAGACATCGCGCACCTCAGGATTGGCGCCGACCGTGAAGGTGACACCCGTGATCGCGCCCGATGTCGTCGGCGCACGGTTCGGCGTCTCGCCCGGCACCACATTCACCGCAAAGTCCAGGTTGGCCGCAAGACCCCCGGGGTCGGTCGCCGTGACCGTGACCCTTGTCGACCCGGCCGCGACCGGTGACACCGTCACCCGACTCCCGTTGACTTGGACGCGGGCCACCGCCGGGTCATCCGAGGTCGCGGTAAAGTCCAACGCCCCGCCCTCCGGATCGGAGAAGTTGCCGGAGACATCAACCACATCCGGGCTGCCGCCCTCAGTCAGGCTGGAATTCGGAATTGTGCCCGATGTGGTCGGCGCCTCGTCCGCCCCGGGCGGGGGCGGGGCCGCCGTGGGCTCCCTGACCGTCACATTGAAGGTTTGGCTGGCCGAGAGACCCTCCGGGTCGGTCGCGACAACCGTGACCCTTGTCGACCCGACATCGACCGGCGACACCGTCACCACGTCGCCGTTGACAACGGCTCGCGCCACAGACGGGTCGCCCGAAGTCACGCTGAGGTCCAGCGCCGCGCCCTCGGGGTCGTTGAAGTTCCCGGAGACATTGACCATCCGGACACCCCCGTCGCTTGTCAGTGTCACGGCCTGGATCGCGCCTGCCGCCGTCGGCGCCGTGTTGGCCGCCCTCGCCCCCACCGACACGTCAAACTCCTGGACGACCGTCTGGCCGTCACCATCGGTCGCCGTGACCGTGACCGTCGTGGCTCCGGCCGAGAGCGGGCGCACCAGCACCGTGCTCCCGTCAACGATAATCCGCGCCACCGCGGGGTCGTCGATCGATGCCGTGTAGACCAGCGTCTCACCAACGTCCGCGTCCGCGAAGCGGTCGGCGACATCGATCGGGTCCGGCGTCTCGCCCTCGGCAACGTCCACGGCCGGGATCGACCCCTCCGCAGTCGGCATCGCCGTGCCGGCGGGATCCGCCCCCACCGTGACCGCGAAACTCACCGTGTTGGTCTGGTTGGCGTCCCAGGTCTCCACCGCAACAGTGGTCTCCCCCTCCGCCATGGCGGTGACGGTCACCACGCCGTCGGTGATCTCCGCGGTCGCGAAGGCCTCGTCGCCGGAGCTTACGTTGCCGAGTGTCACGGACAGCCCGGCCGGGTGGAAGAACTGCCCCGTCAAGGCAATCTGCCGCTCGCCGACCATCGGAAGCGTCACCGGCAACAACGCGCCCGACAGCTGGGGACCCGGGTCGTCGGCTGCCTTCGCAA
>CAZZIL010000336.1:0-3469 GCA_964654265.1 uncultured Gammaproteobacteria bacterium
ACGTGGCTGTGGGACGCGACCACCCGGGACGACGAGCGGATCATCCGGCACAACCAGGAGGGCGTCAACTCGCGGCGGTTCCTGCCGGGTCCCCTGTCCGCCGAGATGGAGTGGGGGATTGTCGACTTCCACGACCACTACCTGGCGCTGTTCCGCTGAGGTGGGCGCGCCCGGCGCGCGCGGGTCAGGCGCCGTCCCCGAGCCGCTCCCTCATGCGGCGCACGTACCAGTCGGCGAAGTGCTCGACCATCGTCTCGGTGACCGGGGAGTACGGTCCCGGCACGTAGGCGTCGGAGTTGACCCCGGCCTGGTTGTTGGCGACCAGGTCGCCGTCCTGCAGCGTCGTGCGGTCCCACACCTCGGTCAGCGCCGGGAAGTCGATCTGTCCATCCCCGGCGTCCTCGTGCACCATCCAGTAGACGTCGACGCGCGTGCTCCTTGGCCCCAGGGGTAGCACCCGGGTGGCCACGTAGTAGTCCGGCAGGTAGTGCCCCCAAGCGTTCGGAAGGTAGATGGTGCGCAGCTGCCCGGTCGGCGGGGTCGCCTCCCCGAGCGGGACGGGCGACGCGAGCGCCCCCGGTTGCACCGTCTCCGACAGGTACCCCTTGCGAAACGGCAGGCGCGCCAGCCGGTGGAACGAATCCCCCGGGAAGCTCACTGTCCGATGGGGAATCCCCAGGCGCTCGCACTCCGCCACCATCGCCCCGGTCTGCGCGACGTAGTCGCCGTCGTCGCCCCCGCGGGTGTCGTCGCCGACGCCGTAGTCGTAGACGCACGCCATCAGCTCGGGGTGCGCGCCGCGGCAGTGCCCGCACTCGCGGTTGTTCTCCAGCATCAGCTTCCAGTTGGCGTCGACCCGGTAGGTCTTGGCCGTCGCGATCCTCATCCTCCCCGGCGCGTAGGCCCGGGTGTGGCGGTCGATCTGCGCCTTGGCCTCCGCGATCGGGGGAGGCTCGTCCGCCAGGCAGAAGTGCACGCCGGCGCCCAACACCTCGGTGCGCACGGGCGCCAGCCCGAACTGCTCCGCGGGCGGCTGCTCCGGCATGTGGGACGCGTGGGCGAACGTGCCGTCGAACTCATACATCCACTGGTGGTAGGGGCAGACCAGCTTGCCGCGTGCGCGGCCGCTCTCGTTGCCGACCACCTTGGACCCGCGGTGGCGGCACACGTTGTGAAACCCGCGCACCTGCCCGTCGTTGCCTCGTATGAACAGCAACGGACCGCCGTCCAGGTCGAGGGTGACGTAGTCGCCCGCCCTCCTGAAGGCGGCCAAGGGGGCCGCGAACAGCCACTCCCGCTTGAAGATGAGCTCGATGTCGCGCGCGTAGGTCTCCTTGCCCACGTACAGCGGCCGGAGGAGCGACAGCCCGGCGACCCGCCGGGCGAGCAAGTCGCGCAGGCTTGGCGAGTCCGCCCCGGTCTCTCCCGTCCCGGTCCCCATGGGGACGAATGCTACCAGATGCTCGCGCGACCCGGCACTTGCACCGCCCGCTGTCGCCTCCGCCGTGCCAACGGTCGCGGCGGCGAGGCGGACGGCGCTGATGGTGTCAGAGCGTGTCTGTCAAGGGCCCGCGGTCCCCTGTCGGGTTCCCAGGGGATCCCCGGTGACACCGCAATCGCGACCGCGTGCCGTCCCGGCCCCCGGACGCATGCTGGCGGGCAGGGTCCCCGCAGGTCGGAGGTGCCCGACCCCGGAACTGCCGATCTCCCGCCTACGGGGAGGGGTCCTGTCCCTTCCCCAGCGCGTGCCTTGTCGCGCCCATGAGTTGGCCTTGGAGCGCATCCGGGCGAGAGACCCTGTACAGACCGTTCAAGAGGACGCTATAGATCACGATGAAGCTCGAGAATGTCGCGATCGTGAAGGCGAGCAACACCACGGAGTCGCTCTCGATCCCGTTGCGCGCAAACAGAAAGTACACGAGATACCCCAGAAGGGCAAGCGGCACTATGCCGGCGACCAATGTCCACAAGGGGCGCGCCTTCCTGATCTGCTCCATTCCCGCCCGATGCTCGCGAATGTCATCGATCTGCGCCTCTTCCACGGTTACCGCCGCCAGCTCTTTCGGGTATTCATCAGGCGATCCTGTGTCGGTGCCCTCCGAATCCCCGTCAATGCCGGTGTTCAAGGTGTTGCCTCTGTTTCCCATGCTTTTTCCTCTGCCGCTCTTCTGCGCTCGATGGTTGTCTCTGCCTCCCTGATCCGGTCGCTGAAGTACTTCTCCATCACCCGGTTCGGGATTCTTGCGTAGTATCCGTGCTTTCGCACTTGGTCCCACGGGGAACCTGGCTTGTGTGTCAGCCGGGTCAGCTTGCCAAAGGGCATCGCGGAGTACTTCTCGAGCACCCGGAGGAGGACCATCTCCTCGTCGTCGGTGAATTTCTCGTCGTAGCCCCTCTGCCTCTTGACGCGCGCCCGGGCGGGCTCAGGCGGTTTGGGGCGGAAGGCAGAGTACACCTCGTGTATCACGGGTCCGTACCTCCAAGCCTGCACGGCGTGGCAGATCAGCGGCCGGTGGAAGAGTCCCAAGTGCCAGCCATGCGCGAAGTACACCAGCTTGATCAAGTGTAGGATGGTAAGAGGGATCCCCCTCTCATCGGCCATCTCGATGAGACGGTTGGCCACTGCCCGCGAATCGTGGCCGTCAGGGCATGGTTGGTTTCCCGGCATCAGGTGGGAGTATAGACGATCCCCCACTGACCAAGGGAATCCCGGCAGGGTCTTCAGGCGACAAGGGGCACGTCTGTGTCCGTGAGGTCCCGGGATGCACGCCAACACCGACAACGCCAGGGTCCCGTAGCGTGCCGCGACCTGCCCGCCTTGCGTCGCGGGGGGGGGGCATGAGCCGTTCCCTGGCGTCTCTGGTCGTTATCGGGTGCTGTGCGGCGTCGGCGATCTTCTTCTGCCGGGTGTCGTCCGCCCGGCAATGATGTGGCACCCGATGTCGATGCAGTCCGCCGCGCGGCGGGACCGATGCGATGGGTGCCCGTTGAGTCACGCGGGATCCGCGGTCGTTGCCGTCGTTGCCTGCGTTGGCGCCGGCCCGACCGGGCTTGTGTGCGTCATGCGGCTGGGCAAGAGGGAATATCCGGTGACGCTCGCGGAGGCGTCGGCGGTGCTCGGCGGGTGCCCGTTGCGCGAGTCGCGGCTCAGGGGCTTGGCATCGTGGAGGCGGGTCGTCGACCACTGCGCCCACCTGATCCGGCAGAAGCCGAACATCGAGGTCTACCGCGACGCCCGATGGACGCGGGGCGCCTGGCGGAGTTCGGCGCCGACGCGGTGTTCCTGGCGACCGGCGCCCGGTGGCGGCGGGACGGGGTCAGGCACTCGCGCCACGAGCCGCTCGCCGCCGGGGACGGCGTGCGGGTGCTGACCCCCGACGACATCATGGGCGGCGCCGCGCTCGCCGACGGCCCGGTGGTCGTCTACGACGACGAGCTGGGCTACATGGGCGGGGTCGTCGCCGAGCAC
>CAZZIL010000337.1:0-1811 GCA_964654265.1 uncultured Gammaproteobacteria bacterium
GGACGCCCAGGCGGGCGTGCTCGCGGCGAACAGGCAGCGGAACAATCTGTATGCGGGCCGCCTACAGGAGATCGACAAACGGGAAATACTGCCCGAGGCGGTCGCGGTCTCAAGGGCGTTCCGCGCCATCGGCGGCGATGGTGTGCTGCCGGGAACAGAGCTGCAGGCGGCGCTGATGCCGGTCCTTCCCCAGGGTCGCACCGTGAATTCCGTCCTTCGGGAGCTGTTTGCCGTGGGACTTATCTGGCAGACGGATGATCCCGCGCTCTGGGAACCGGGAATCCCGTCGCTTTGCACCCACATCGCGGAGTACGCGTTGACTGGTGGGTACCCGGGAGGCACGCCGGCCTCTTGACCTGCCCGTCAGGATGGCCGCACTCCGGGAAACGGGGCCGCCTGTGCCGGGACGGGCGATGACCGGACCTTGCCGTGTGTGTCTCCTCGTCCGGGGGGGGCTTTGTCCTTGCCTGCCGCGAAGGGGTTTGCGGGGAGAGGTCGCGTCCCGCGGCGAGGGGCCGCCGTTTGTCTTCGCCAGCTCTCCCCTCACGAGACGACGAGGTCGCCGTTCGTCGTGCGCGCTCCGATGCGGGGCACCGTTTGCCGCCGGGCCGCTTGGTCGCGCCGCGGGGGTGCGTGCCCGGACCGCGCGCACCCGCATCGGCGGCGGTCTGGCGCCAACCCCCTCATCCTCCGGCACCGTGTTGTCGCGGGCGTGCGCGACGGAACTCGCGGCCAACAGGCTGTGCCTCACCGACATGGCCACCATTCCAGCGTTGACCGTGGAGCAGGAGGTGTTTGTCCCGGTGAACCTCTCGTTCCCCGCCACAGGCGGGCACGCCACGCCCTTCCTCGGCCGGCACGTGATCGTCGCCGGGCACACCCCGCGAGGGGAGCGAAGCCCCGCGCCCGCGCCCGCCGGGCACGGACGCGGGGGCGTTTGTCGCCGGGCGAGGCCCTCAGGGGTCGGCTGGCGGGAAAAGTCGGTTATCATTGTCCCCTATGGTCCAAGAGAGAGAAAGCCCGTCCGGCGCCGCCGCGAACCCCGAGGTCTTCCACGTCGGCCTGTTGCGCGACGTCGAGTTCACCCCCGGCCTTGGGCGCTGCCGCTTCCCGGCGCGCGGCGACCGCGCGGTCACCGACGCCAACGTCTACCTGATGCCGGAACTCGAGAACGCCGACTTCAGGAGCGGGATCTCCACCTCCGCCGCCCAGGGCGCCTTCGACGACATGGTCGCGTGGATGGGGCCGAACGAGCTCGTCGGCCGCCTCGCGCGCCACCGCGTGTTCCCGGTGGATCCGTTGCCGCCGCTGGGCCTGCAGGTCGCCGCCGCCGCCACGCTCGCGCTCGGTGTGCCGCCGTCGGCCGACACCACGCTCAACACGGTGGCGTCGAACGTGCCGTCGCTCACCACCGGGATGACGATGTTGGGGCAGGTGCGGTTCCTCGACCCGGCGACCGTGCTGTACGTGCCAAGGGCGGGAGCCCCCAATGTCGTCACGGAGCTCACGATGACGGTGGAGGGGGCAGGGGTGCCGACCACCGATTTCATATTGCAGTGGCGGAATCACATGGTCGATTTCATCGGCCCCGAGCCGGGAGAGCTCACGCTGAGCCGGGACGGGACGACAGTCTGCGTCGTTCCCCCCGCCGCCGCCTCGTGCACCTCGTTCACGTTTCTCGAGAACCCCCAGGTGCTCGATCTCACCTTGGTCCCCGGTGTCCACACCGCGTACACACTTCAGGTGCGTGAGCCGCCCGGGTTCACCGGTTCTGTGGAGATCCTCCCGGTGGGGCGGCTGGTGGAGTTCTC
>CAZZIL010000338.1:0-16033 GCA_964654265.1 uncultured Gammaproteobacteria bacterium
CCTGCTCCCCGCCGTCGATGCCGACGCCTGGGTCCTGCGGCTCAACCTGGAGGGCGCCACCACCGAGGCGCTGACGGACCCGGGCGAGACGCTCTCGGGTCACGCCCGGATCGGCCTGCGCTTGGACGAGGGCACCTCCGACTCGGGCATGGGTATGGAGATCGGGACCGACATCGAGTACGCCCACCCCGGACTGGGCATCGGGCTGGAGCTGAGCGGCCGCGCCCTGGTCGCGCACGGGCGGGAGCATTTCTCCGATTGGGGACTCGGGCTGGCCGCAAGGTTCGACCCGGGCGAGCCCCGCCACGGGTTGCACGCCACAATCGAGCCCGCGTGGGGCGACGTCTCCGACGGGACGGATGCCCTGTGGGACGGGCACGCGCGATTCGGCTCCGGCATCGACAGCCTGGCGGGCGACCCGGACGACCCGGAGGATGACGACCCCGGCATGCGGATGGACGCGTCTGTCGGGTACGGTTGGGGGCTCATGGGCAGGCGCGGCTTGCTGACCCCCTTTGCCGAGCTAGGCTGGAGCGGGCGCGCGAGCCTGTTGCGGCTCGGCGCCCGGCTGGAGCTGGCGCTGACACGCGACATCGACATTGGTGTCGAGGTCCGCGAGGAGCTCGATCGCCGGGAGAACGAGGCCCCGGAAAGGGACCGCGGGATTTTCCTGAAGGCGCGCCTGTCGTTCTGACTTTCGGATATCCCCCCGGGATGCGCCCCGGGACAGTCTGCCCGCCGGGGTGGCCCGGACACCGGGACCCCGGCCGGGACCGCGCGGCTCCCGCACATCGAACGGCGCGTGATCCGGCACGCCCTGGACGCTCAGGGGCACGTGCGGCGCCACCACGTTTGCCACCGGGGCCGCGGCACCTGCCCGGTCTCGATGCCCGTCGCGCACGGCGTGCGGAGCAGCCGACCCCGCATGCTGTCGCCACGGTGCGCCACCGCGCGGGGGCGCGGTCCGGCCACGTGGTACAATCGCCGCCCAAAGCACCCAACGGACGCCCGAATGAAAAGGAGTTTTCTGTCGTTTCTCGCCTGTGCCGCGCTGCTCGCGGCCCCGGTCCCCGCGCTCGCGGAGAGCCTCGTCGAGGAGATCGTCCAGCGCGGCAAGATCAAGGTCGGGATGAGCAGCTTCACCCCTTGGGCGATGCGCAACAAGGAGGGCGGGTTCATCGGGTTCGAGATCGATGTCGCGCAGCGGCTCGCGGACGACATGGGGGTCGACCTGGAGCTGGTCCCGACCAGCTGGGACGGGATCATCCCCGCCCTGCTCGCGGAGAAGTTCGACGTGATCATCGGCGGCATGTCGATCACGCCGCAGCGCAACCTGAAGGTGAACTTCAGCATCCCCTACGCCAACTCCGGGATGGACTTTGTCGCGAACCGGGACATCGCCCCCGGGCACTCCGAGTTCGAGGACTTCAACCGCTCGGACTACGTGATCTCGATCCGGCGCGGCACGTCGGCCTTGGAGATCGTGCGCCAGCACATGCCGAAGGCCCAGGTCCGGCAGTTCGACGACGAGCGCACGGCCCTTCAGGAGGCCATCAACGGCAACGCCCACGGGTTCGCGACGTCGGCCCCGGTGCCGGCGTTCGCGGTCGTCGACCACCCCGACAAGCTGTACCTGCCGTTCGACGAGCACCTGGACACCAGCTCCGAGGGGTTCGGCCTCAGGAAGGGGGATCCCGACGCGATCAACTTCTTCAACAACTGGATTTTGGTGCAGACCCAGAACGGGTGGCTGCGCCAGCGCCATGACTACTGGTTCAGGGGCAAGGACTGGGCCGACATGGTCGACGGGGGTTGAGCGCCCCCGGCCCTCACCCGGGATCCGCTCCCGGCCCGACGATCATCGCCGCGGCGACGTCGCGGCCCTCGCCCGCCACGATGTTGAAGGTCCGGCAGGCCGCCCGGGTCGTCATCGTCTCGAAGCCGACGCCCGCCTCGGCGAACGCCCTCACCCACTCCCCGTGCGGGGGCGCCGGGCGCCCGCCGGTGCCCAACAGCACGATCTGCGGGGAAGACTCGAGGATCGCGCGCGCGTGCTCCAGGGTCAGGTCCTCCATGCGGGCGACCGGCCAGTCCGCGACGATGCGGTCCTTGAACACGACCAAGGAGCCCCGGTACTCCACCGCGTTGACGCTCACGAAGTCGGCGCCGCACGCCGTGATGCGGTTGAACTCGCCGTCGGTGTCCGCGTGGAATTTCATCTGATGCCAAGGCCGCCCGCCCGGCATTATCGCCGATTGCCCGGCGCGCGGCGCGCGCCCGCCCCGGCAAGGGCGCCGGCCTCCCCCTTCCCTTCCCACCGGGCGCGGCTCCGGGCGCCCGCCGCCGGATGAGGGTGGGGATTGTCGGCGCCGGGACGGTCGGCGGCGGGGTCATCGACCTGCTCGCACGCAACGCGGCGCTGGTCGGGGAGCGCGCCGGGGAGCCGGTGGAGATCTCCGGGGTCGCGGTCCGCGACGTGGCAAAGGCCAAGTCGCGCCGCGGGGACGCGGTGCGGTGGACCGACGACTGGCGCGCTCTGACGTCGGACCCGGGGACCGACGTGGTCGTCGAGGTGATGGGCGGCCTTCAGGAGGCGAAGGCCTGCACCCTGGACGCCATCGCGAACGGGAAGGCGGTGGTGACGGCGAACAAGGCCCTGCTCGCCGAGCAGGGCGGCGAGGTCTTCGCCGCGGTGCGGGAACGCGGCGGCACTCTCAAGTTCGAGGCGGCGATCGCCGGGGCCATCCCGATCGTCAAGGTGCTGCGGGAGGCGCTCACGGCGAACCACGTCCACTCGATCGTCGGGATCGTCAACGGGACCTGCAACTACATCCTCACCTCGATGGAGAAGGGGAACGGGACCTTTGCCGAGTGCCTGGCGGAGGCGCAGCGGCTCGGCTACGCCGAGGCGGACCCGGCGCTCGACATCGACGGGGTCGACTCCGCCCACAAGATCGTGCTGCTCGGGATGATCGCGATGGGGACCCCGCTGGAGTTCTCCCGGGTGCCGACGATGGGCATATCGGAGATCGACACCGTCGACATCTCCTTCGCGGAGGAGATGGGCTACCGGATCCGCCTCCTCGCGATCGCGAAGCGCGACGACGGCCAGGGCGTCGAGCTGATGGTCCACCCGACGCTGCTGCCGGCCGACCACATCATGGCCAAGGTCGACCGGAACATGAACGCCGTCTCGGTCGTCGCGGACGCCGCCGGGGAGATCGTCTGCCAGGGCGCCGGGGCCGGGGCGATGCCGACCGCGTCGGCGGTTGTGGCCGACCTCGTCGAGGTCGCGCGCGGCGGCGGCGTGGCGCCGTGGCCGGCGCGCGACGGCGCGTCGATCGTCCCGGCGGAGGAGATCCGGGCGCACTCGTTCTACCTGCGCATGCTGGTCCAGGACCAACCGGGCGTGCTGGCGCGCGTCAGCGGGATCCTTGCCGACGCGGGCATCTCCATCGAGTCGATGGTTCAACGCGAGTCGCACGCGAGCCACCCGGTGAACCTCGTGATGATCCTCCACCGCAACCGCTTCGGCCGGGTCGTCGAGAGCGTCCGCAAGATCGAGGCGCTCGACTTCGTCTCCGGGTCGGTCAAGGTGCTCCCGGTCGAGACACTGTCATGCGCGGCCTGATCGACCGCCACCGGGACGCCCTGCCCGAAGAGGCGCGCTCCGGGGCCGTCACGCTCGGCGAGGGCGGGACCCCCCTGCTCCGCCTCGGCAACATCGCCCGCGAGCAGGGGCTGGAGTTCGACCTGCTGTGCAAGTTCGAGGGCTGCAACCCGACCGGGTCCTTCAAGGACCGCGGCATGGCCGTCGCGGTCTCGGCCGCGCGCGCACGCGGCGTGGCGACGGTCGCCTGCGCGTCCACCGGGAACACGTCGGCATCGGCCGCGGCGTACGCCGGCCTCGCCGGGATGCGCTGCGTCGTGCTCATGCCCGAGGGGCGGGTCGCCGCCGGGAAGGTCGCCCAGGCCGTCATGCACGGCGCCGACATCGTCCAGGTCCGGGGGAACTTCGACGACGCGATGCGCCTGGTGGGCGGCCTCGCCGAGCAGGGAAAGGTCGAGGTCGTCAACTCGACCAACCCGATGCGGCTACAGGGGCAGAAGACCGTCGCCTTCGAGGTGATCGACGAGCTGGGCCGCGCCCCCGACTACCACGCGCTCCCTGTCGGCAACGCCGGCAACATCACCGCGCACTGGATCGGCTACTCCGAGGCGACCGGGCAGTCGACCAAGGCGTGCACGTTCTGCCAAGGGGGCGAGTGTCTCCTCAAGCCGAAGCCGACCGCGCAGGCCCGGCCGCGGATGGTGGGCTACCAGGCCAAGGGGGCGGCGCCGTTCCTGCGGGAGGGGTTTGTCGACGAGCCGGAGACGGTCGCGACGGCGATCCGCATCGGGCGTCCCCAGTCCTGGGACCACGCCTGGACGGCGTCAAGGGAATCCGGCGGCTGGTTCGGCGAGCTCGACGACGCGGAGATCCTGGCGGCCCAACGCATGCTCGCCGAGAAGGAGGGCGTCTTCTGCGAGCCCGCGTCCGCCGCGGCGGTCGGGGGCGTGCTGGCAGACGCCAAGGCCGGCAGGTTCGAGAAGGGATCGTGCGTCGTGTGCACGCTCACCGGACACGGCCTGAAGGACCCGTCGGTCGCGGAGCGGCACGTCAAGAGCACGACAATAGACCCGACGCCCGACGCGCTCGCGCGGGCGATCGGCGAGGGAGGCGCATTCCGATGAGCGAAACAACACCGACGCCCGGCCTCGCCGGGCGGACACTCCGCCTCCTGGGACGCCTCGGCCCATCGGGCGGGACCCTCGTGATCGGCGCGGCGTTCCTCGTGGCGATCTCCCTGCTCAACGACCAGACCGGGGCGCGGACCGTCTTTGAGCAGGACCCGTCCGAGGTCCCGGAGGTTGCCGGTCCGATCCCGCTGGAGCGGGATCCGCCCATGGCGGAGCCCGCCCCGGAGGCGCCCGAGGACCGCCCTGAGCCGCCGACGCTGACGTCCGAGGCGCCGCGGATCGAGTGGCAGCGCCACACGATCGGCAGGCGCGAGACCATGGGATCGATCCTTCCGCAGATCACCGACGACGAGGAGGCGATCCGGTTCCTCACCACCAAGAAGCTGAAAAGTTACCGGTACATGCGCCCGAAGACGGACATTGAGTACAAGGTCGACGCGGACGGCCGGCTGGTTGCCCTGCGCTACAAGACGAACCGGGAGTACTACCTGATGTTCACCCGCGCCGACGGCACGATGGCGGTGACAGAGGAACCTCCCGAGTTCACGGTCACGACCGTCCACAAAAAGGCGACCGTCAGGAAGGGCGGCTCGGTCTATCCGGCACTTAGCCGCGTCAAAACAGACGAGGGAGCGATCGCCGCGCTGATCACCGCCTTGGAGACCCACATCGACTTCTTCAGGGACATCCATCCCGGCGACCAGTTCGAGCTGATCTACGACGAATCCCACGACGCCGAGGGGGAGCGCCTCGGGGCCGACAGGCCGAAGGCGTTCGTCGCCCAGTACCGCAACCGGGAGATCGTCGGGGTGTTCGACCCGGAGATCGGCGGCTACTACACCCCCGAGGGCGTGAGCGTCCAGCGGGCGTTCCTGCGCGCGCCCCTGAAGTTCACCCGGATCAGCTCGAAGTTCTCGCTGAGGCGTCTCCACCCGGTGCTGAAGGTGTGGCGGGCGCACCGCGGCGTCGACTACGCGGCCCCGCGCGGGACCCCGGTGCGCTCGACCGGCGACGGGGTGGTGAGCTTTGTCGGTCGGAAGGGCGGCTACGGCAAGGTGGTCTTCATCAAGCACCACAAGATCTACGAGACGGTGTACGGTCACCTGAACGCCTTCAGGAAGGGTGTGCGCAAGGGGAAGCGGGTCGCCCAGGGCGACGTGATCGGCTATGTCGGGTCGACCGGTCTCGCGACCGGGCCGCACCTGCACTACGAGTTCCGGGTCCGGGGCAAGCACCGCGATCCGCTCTCGGCGGAGGTCCCGGTGCAGCTGCCGCCGCTTGATGGGGCGGATCTTGAGCGCTTCCAGGCGCACGCGGAGCCGCTGCTGGCCCGGCTGGAGCTGTACCAACAGGAGGAGATCGCACTCCAAGAGTGACCGAGGAAGAGTGACCGAGGCCGCGCCCCAGTCGACGCTGTACGTCGGCGTCATGTCAGGCACCAGCCTCGACGGCGTGGACGCCGTCCTGGTCGACTTCGCCCAGGAGAGGCTGGACGTCGACATCCGGCACATCCACCAGCCGTTCCCCGGGCCGGTGAGGCGGGACCTGCGCGCCCTGGCCAGCCCGGGCACCGACGAGATTGCCCGGACCCGCGATGCCGGGAACGCGCTCGCGACCCTCTACGCCTCGGCCGTCAAGGACCTGTTGCAGGCCTACGGGACGCGGCCCGACCAGGTCGCCGCCATCGGGTGCCACGGCCAGACGGTCCGGCACGCCCCGGAAAGGGGATGGACCGCCCAGATCGGCAACCCCCACCTGCTCGCCGAGCTGTCGGGGATCGACGTGGTCCACGACTTCCGGGGACGCGACGTCGCGCGCGGCGGCCAGGGCGCGCCGTTGGCGCCGCTCTTCCACGCCCGCGTCTTCGCGGAGAAGGGGCGGACGGTCGCGGTCGCGAACATCGGCGGGATCGCGAACACCACGATGTTGCCGGCGGACGGCGGGGCGCCCCGGGCGCACGACACCGGCCCCGGGAACGTCCTGATGGACGAGTGGGCCGGGAAGTGCACCGGGAAGCGGTTCGACCGCGACGGCGAGTGGGCCCTGTCCGGGAACGTCGTTGAGGAACTCAAGGAGCGAATGCTCGCCGACCCGTACTTCTCGCGGCCGCCGCCCAAGAGCACGGGCCGGGAGCTGTTCAACCTGGGCTGGCTGGAGGCGCTCGACCCTGGGCGGTTCCGTCCGGAGGATGTCCAGGCCACGCTGCTTGAGCTGACCGCGCACACCGTCGCGGAGAGCGTCCGCGCGGACAAGGGGGCCGGGAAGGCGGTGCTGTGCGGCGGCGGCGCGCTGAACCGGGCGCTGGTGCAGCGGATCGCCGGGCTGCTCCCCGGGGTCGAGGTCGTCACCAGCGGCGCGGCGGGGTTCCCCGAGACCTGGGTGGAGGGCGCGACCTTCGCCTACCTTGCGATGATGCGGATGACCGGCCGGCGCATCGACACCTCAGGCCTGACGGGATCGGCGCCCGGCGGGCACCTGGCCGGGCTGGTCGCCCGGCACTGAGTCGGCGCGCCCCCGGCGATCAGGGGGCGAACGACGAGCCGCAACCGCAGGTCGAGCTGACGTTGGCGTTGCGGATCACGAACTGGGACCCGCCCAGCTTCTCTTGGTAGTCGATGTGCGCCCCCACCAGGTACTGGTAGCTCATCGGGTCGATCAGGATCGACACCCCCATCTTCTCCATGATGGTGTCGTCGTCGGAGACCTCGTCATCGAACGTGAACCCGTACTGGAACCCGGAGCAACCGCCGCCGGCGATGAACACCCGCAGCTTCAGGTCGGGGTCGCCCTCATCGTCAAGCAGGGACTTGACCTTGCGGGCCGCGTTGTCCGTGAAGACGATCGGGTCCTCCGAGAGGACCGACTCGGTCACACCGTTGGTCGGCGCCGCGGCCGCGCCCGGGTCTTGCTCAGCGATCGCCATCTGTCATCCTCTCGCGTTGTCGGAAGGTCACCGTGGGCGCATTATATACCACGCGCCCCCATTACCCTACAAAATCTATCGGGTATGGCCGCGCGCCGCGCGGGGGTCTCCCGCCCCTACCGCGGCTGGATGTGCATGAGGTCGCCATCCATCTGGATGTTGAAGTCGCTCAGCACGTTCATCCCGAGCAGCACGTTGTCGTCCCCGATGTCCTTGGGTACCGAGATGCCGCGGACGTCCTCGATCACGAAGGGCCCGATCTGGAGCGACCGGATGCGGATCTCCTGGCCGACGACGACCCCGTTGGCGGTGCTGACCCGGCTCTTGCGCCCGGTGTACTCCAGGCCGATGTCGCGCGCCAGCCGGTCCGGGATGGCGACAAACGTCGCGCCGGTGTCGACGATCATGTCGACCAGCGTGTCGTTGATGTGACCCTCCGCCAGGAAGTGCCCCTGGATGTTCTTCTGCAGGACGATCTCGCCCTCCTGCCCGGCGAGCAGAACCGCCTTGTTCGGGTTCAGCCGGTTGTCCATCACGGCCCCGAACCAGTAGACAAGCAGCGCGAACACGGCCGCCCAGAACAGGATGAACAGCACCAGCCGGTGCCCGCGGGGCGCCTCGCTCACTGCCCGCCCCCCTCGGCGCGGGTGAACACCCCGTCCGCCAGCGACACCCCGAACGAGTTCGTCAGGTAGAACCTGAGCTCGGCGATCGACTCGAGGGCGTCGGCGATCGCCTCGTGCTTGCAGTCCTTGCCGAACGTGCCGGCGGTCGGGATCCCCCAGGTGCGCACCACCTCCTTGACCGTGCTCACGTCGAGGTTGCGGTAGTGGAAGTGCGCCTCCAGCCGGGGCATGTGCCTGAACAGGAACCGGCGGTCCTGGCAGATCGAGTTGCCGCACATCGGCGACTTGCCGGCGACGGAGTGCGCCTCCAGGAACTCCAGCGCGCAACGCTCCGCCTCCGCCTCCGACAGCCCGGACTCCAGCGAGTGGCGGATCAGGCCCGACTTCGCGTGGGTCTTCCGGTTCCAGGCGTCCATGCCGTCGAGCACCTCGCGCGACTGGCGGACGAAGATCGGCTCGCACTGGGCGACGACCTCCAGGCTGAGGTCGGTGACCACCAGCCCGATCTCCAGTATCCGGTCCCGCTCCGGGTCCAGCCCCGTCATCTCGAGGTCCAGCCAGATCAGGTTGTTTGCCTTGTCGGGATTCTGGGCAGTCATCCGGGGTCAAGGGCATAGAATACGCCCGTCTCGGATTCTATTATAGTTTGCCCGTGCGATCGGCTTGCGTGCTCGTTTTTCTCCTCTGGCTCCCGGCGCCCGCCTGGGCCCAGGGGGAGCAGTCCCCCCTGCCGGGGGACGACGGCGTGTCCGTCCAGGAGCGGCCGCTGCCGGACCACTCGATCGAGGTGTGGGTGAGGTCGCACGGCAGCGAGTACTTCGGGCGCGAGCGCAAGCCGTCGGAGATGGTGCGCGAGCGCGGCGTCGGCGAGCAGGAGCCGATCGTCCAGTGGAGGCTCCTCGACTTCGGCAGCCCCGAGTAGCGACGGCGCCGATGGCAGTCTACACGGAGATCGGTCCCGACACCCTCAGGCAATGGCTCGCGGACAACTACGGCCTGCCTGCGCCCAGGGTCCACGCGCCGATCGCCGAGGGGATCGAGAACAGCAACTACCTGCTTGAGTTCGAGGGGCCGGCGCCCGGCGACGGCCGGCCGGCCGGCCCGGGGAACGCGGCGCCGTCCCGGACGGTGCTCACCGTGTTCGAGGTGTGGGACGCGCCCCTGGTGGAGAACTACGCGCACCTGTGCGCGCACCTCCGCTCCCGGGACCTTCCCGTCCCGGCCCCGATCGGCCGGCGCGACGGCTCGCTGGTCTCGACGATCGAGGGCAAGCCGGCCGTCCTGGTCCCGTTCGCGTCCGGCCGGCAGGCCGACGCGCCCACCCCGCGGCAGTGCCGCACGATGGGCGCCCTCCTCGGGCGCCTTCACGCCGGCATCGACGGCTTCGACCGCCACTGGGAGAACCCCCGGGGACTGCGCTGGTGGGGGGAGGCCCTCCACCGACTGGACGGCCAGCTTCCTGGTCCGGTGCGCAAGACCCTGGGCGACGAGCTCGCCTTCGTGCAGGAGCGCTACCCGGCCGACGCGCCCCAAGGGATCTGCCACTGCGACCTGTTCAAGAACAACGTGCTCTGGAGCGGCCCCCAAGAGATCTCCGCGGTGATCGACTTCTACTTCGGCGGCTCGGACCTCCTCATCTTCGACCTCGCGGTGTGCGCCAACGACTGGTGCGTCGGTCCCGGCGAGCGACACGACCCGGAGCGGCTCGGGGCGCTGTTCGGCGGCTACCAGTCGGTGCGGCGACTGGAGCCCGCGGAGCGCGAATCCCTCGCCGTCGTCATCCGCGGGGCCGCGCTGCGCTTCTGGCTGTCGAGACTCCACGACGTCCACTTCCCGCGCAAGGCGGTCATGCTCACCCCGCACGACCCGGGGCACTTCGAGCGGGTGCACCGGAGCTGCCTCGGGCTTGCCGACGGGATCCGCCGCGCGCTCGGCGACTGACAGGAGACGGGAGGGACAGGCATGCCTATCAAGTCGGACAAGTGGATTCGCCGCATGGCGCGCGACAAGGGGCTGATCGACCCGTTCGAGCCCGCGCAGGTGCGGGAGACCGAGCGCGGCGCGGTGATCTCCTACGGGGCCTCCAGCTACGGCTACGACCTGAGGTGCGGGGAAGAGTTCATGGTGTTCACCAACGTCCACACCACGATCGTGGACCCCAAGCGCTTCGACGACCGCTCGTTCGTCAGGCTCAAGGGGCCGGAGTGCCTGATCCCGCCGAACTCGTTCGCGCTCGCCCGGTCGATCGAGCACTTCCGCATCCCGCGCAACGTGCTGACGGTCTGCCTGGGCAAGTCGACCTACGCGCGCTGCGGCATCATCGTGAACGTCACCCCGTTCGAGCCGGAGTGGGAGGGCTACGCCACCCTCGAGTTCTCGAACACCACGCCGCTGCCGGCGCGGATCTACGCCAACGAGGGGGTGTGCCAGGTGATCTTCCTCGAGGCGGACGAGGAGTGCGACGTGTCCTACAAGGACCGCAAGGGGAAGTACCAGCACCAGCCCGGGTTGGTCCTCCCCAAGCCCTGAGCCGGCCGGGCAATGGCCGACGCGCCCTACCTGAGCGCGGTCTTCCTGGGACTCGTCGAGGGGATCACCGAGTTCCTGCCGGTCTCAAGCACCGGGCACCTGATCTTCTTCAGCGAGCTGCTCGGGGTCCACGACGACGCCGGAAAGGTCTTCGAGATCTTCATCCAGCTGGGCGCGATCCTCGCCGTGTGTTGGGAGTACCGAGCCCTCCTCGGACGCTCCGCCCTCACGATGTTCTCCGACCAGGGGTCGCGGCAGTTTGTGCTGAACCTGGGGCTGGCGTTCGTCCCCAGCGCCGTCATGGGGCTGCTGCTCTACTCGCTGATCAAGGAGCACCTGTTCTCGGTCCACGTCGTCGGCGCGGCGCTCGTGGTGGGCGGCGTCGCGTTCCTGGTCATCGAGCGGGCCGGGCTGCGGCCCAAGACCCGGGACGCCATGGAGATCACGCCGCTCCAGGCACTCAAGATCGGCGTCGCGCAGACGCTGGCGCTGGTGCCGGGCGTCTCCCGGTCGGGCGCGACCATCCTGGGCGGGATGCTCTGCGGGCTGGACCGCCGCTGCGCGACCGAGTTCTCGTTCTTCCTGGCGATCCCGACCATGTTCGCCGCGGTCGGCTACGACCTGCTGCGCAGCTGGGACGCGCTCGACCCGGCCGACCTCGGCCGGATGGCGGTGGGGTTTGTCGTCGCGTTCGCGAGCGCGCTCGCGGCGATCCGGGTCCTGATCCGCTACGTGTCGACCCGCGACTTCAGGATCTTCGGCTGGTACCGCATCGCCTTCGGCCTAGTCGTGCTGGCGTTCGCGGCGTGGGGGATGTGACGCCCGCCTCGGGTCACGCGGTGTCTTCCCCGCCTGTCTCTCGAAAGACCATCAGTCCTCACTGCCTACTGTTGGTCACGCACACCTGGAAACGCTCCCT
The DNA here is from genome assembly GCA_964654265.1 of uncultured Gammaproteobacteria bacterium. GTDB lineage: Bacteria > Pseudomonadota > Gammaproteobacteria > Tethybacterales > CBDBMS01 > CBDBMS01. The sequence continues at coordinate 11,738 of CAZZIL010000338.1, forward strand.
CTCCTCGTGGCGGGACAGGAGCCTGATCTCTTCGTGGAAGTAATCGCTATCGATGTAGCCAGTGGGACTGGAGCGATACATGCGTTCTATGCAGTAGCCCGGCGCTATGTGACTGAAATCCATACCCCACCTGTCCGACTTGAATGTCGACTCGGTCACGCCGTTCCACACGCCCTCCCCATTGGCCCCGGCGGTTGCCGTCAGGACAGCCAAGGCAAAAACCAGTGTCTTTCTCATCGTGGGTCTCCGTATGTCCGTGTACCGCCGTGCTTGGTGTCTCCGTGCCTTGCGAGGACCAGCCCACCCGCGACTTGCGCCGCGGCCGCTCGTCCGTCACTAAAGGCTTGGTCCATGTCCCCGTCCCACGTCGGTCCGCGTCCCGGCCACGTCAGGCCGGACGCTTCATCCGGACAATCTCCCCCAGGCGCACGTACTCGCTCGCGCCCAGGCGGCCGATCGGGTCGACCAGGGCGGCGTCGACCTTGGTGCGCCCCTTCTCGTCGCGGACGACGACCCGGTCGTCGAGGTGGATCCGGCGGACCTCGCCGAGGATGATGCGCTGCTTCGACTTGCCGATCTCGGTCGTCTGGTAGAGGGTGCACCCGAAGGCCACCGGGGACTTCGCGAGCCGGGGCATGTCGAAGTCCTCGAACGGGACCGTCTCCAGCTTCGCCAGCGACACCTCGGACACGCCGTAGGCCTCCGACGCGGACGTCTGGTTCATCACCTCGACCATCTCGCCGCAGACGATGTGCGCGACGAACTTGCCGGTGCGCTCGATGTTGATCCGCGTGTCCTTCTGGTCGCCGGACAGCTTGAGTCCCACCGAGATCATCACCAGCGGCGGGTCGCTGTCGACCGCGTTGAAGTACGAGAACGGGGCGAGGTTCCAGGAGCCGTCCTCGTTCTCGGTGAGCACCCAGGCGATCGGCCGCGGGATGACCGCCTGCGTCATCAGGAAGTAGCGCTCGGCCGGCGCCATGGTGCTTGGGTCGATGTTCATGCGGGGATTGGCTGGCGTTGCGCTGTCGCCCCGGATTATACCGGGGGCGCGGCCCGGTTTTCCGCTATACTTCGGCGGTCCCGGGCCAACCTGCCCGCGCACCCGGAGAAAGTCCCGCCGCCCGTGTTCCTGACGATCAACAGCATTCTCGGCGTCCTGTTCGCGATCAGCCTGCTATCGAGCGACGTCACCAGCGAGAGTTCCCTGGCCAACGGGTTCTTCCCGGTGCTCTCGACCATCCTGTTCCTCTACTTCCTCTGCTACGGCGTGTTCTGGATGTTCGAGCGCAAGCTGTTCCCCGACGCCGTCCGTCCGAGCGACTACCTGGAGGGGAAGGTCCCGCCTTTGGACGCGATGCCCGATGAGGACACCGGGGAGGGCTTCCCCGACGACCGGGAGCAGACCCCTCCCCCGTACTGACCGCTGCGCGCGCGGTGGCGCGGAAAGACGGGCCACGCCCGCCCCGGGCGGCGCGTGACACGGGCGCCTGATGGACGTCGCCCTTCTCGCCCGGATCGGGGAAGTCATCGGACCGGTCGTCGCGATCGCCCTGCTTGGGTTCCTCTACGCGCGCAAGCGGCCAACCGACATGTCGGTCGTCAACCGCCTGAACATGGACTGCCTGCTGCCGGCGCTGATCTTCGTCAACCTGGCCCGGACGGAGATCGAGACCGACAGTCTGCTCCGCCTTGGGCTGTGCGCCGGCGCCGTCGTCCTCGGTTCCGGCGCGCTTGCCTGGCCCGTCTGCCGGGCCGCGGGCATGCCGCCGCGCGCGTTCCTCCCGCCGATGATGTTCAAGAACTACGGCAACCTGGGCCTGCCGCTCGCGCTGTTCGCGCTCGGACAGCCGGGACTCGAGACGATGGTCGTGCTCTTCGTCGTCGGGAATGTCCTCCACCTCACGGTGGGGTTCTGGATCCTGCGCGGGAACCTTTCCCTGCGCGAGGTCGCGCGCACCCCGATGATCGTCGCCGCCGCGGCCGGCCTGTTGGTGTCGTTCGCCCAGGTCGAGCTGCCGGGTGTGGTCGCCAACAGCTTCGAACTGCTCGGGGCCGCGTCGATCCCCCTGATGCTGTTCGCCCTGGGCGTGAGAATGGTCGACGTGCACGCCCGCAGCCTGAGGATCGGCCTCGTCGGCGCCCTCCTCTGCCCGGCCTGCGGACTTGCGTGCTACGGCGCGGTCACCAGCCTGGTCTCCCTCGACGGACTCGAGTCGCAAATCCTGCTGGTGTTCTCGGTCCTCCCGCCCGCGGTGCTCAACTTCATGTTCGCCGAGCGCTTCGGGGTCAGCCCGGAGCTGGTCGCGGCGATTGTGCTCGCGGGCACCGTCCTCTCCCTTGCGGTGATTCCTGCGGCCTTGGTGTTCGTGCTCTGATCGGCGGCGCGGCATCGGGTCGCGCCATGGGTTGCCGTGGCATCTCCCCTGTTTTCCGGCGGGAGGAGGCGCCACGTTGACGAGCCGACATGATGTGCCGGAAGGCCGCCATGTCGTCGCCTGGCCAATCGTGCAGGCGACACACATCGCGGTATAAGGTTGAGGAGCCTACCTACGATGAGCAAGCAGAACTACCGCGACCCGCGCGGCACGCGTCAGTCCCGCCCCGCCGACACCGACCGACGCACGTGCCGGTGTCCCGTGTGCGGCCGCGACTACGAGGATGAGTGCGATCAGTGCGACACCGAGTGCGACCAGCACCTCCCCTTCAGCGAGCAACCGCCGACCGAGTTCGAGCGGGAGATCCTCGGCGCGGTCGTGTTCGTCTGCAAGGCGATCCTCGGCGTGCTGGCCGGGGTGTGGATCGCGGTCACGGTGCTGATCCTGATCGCGATCGGTGTGTGGCTGGTCTCGTGAACGCGGGACCCCACACCCCAACCAACCAACCAAGTCAGAGGGACCGGTATGGAAGAGACCATCAACATCACCTACACGCGCGCCACGGCGCACCACGCATTGAACGCGTGACTGCGCCGAGGCACGGTTGAGGAACTGACAATGGGAAGCAAGCCTCCCCGCACCAAGTGCGGTGATCGCGACCCCGATCAACACGACTCCCGCGACAGCGAGCGGCCGGCGAGCGAGTTCGAACTGGAACTCACCAGCATGGTCGAGGGGATCGGCAAGACGATCATCGTGCTGTGCTACGCGGCTTGGCTAGGCGTTGGCCTGCTGGTCCTGATCGCGTGGCTGTTGTCCTGATGGACGACGTCACACCACACCCCACCAATCAAGCTCAAGCAAGAGGAACCGACATGAGCACACCATCGAGATCGCCTACCGAGCCTCAGCGCAGCCACGCGTTCAGTGCACGGTGCGCCCCGTTCGGGAAACCAACACTACCTCCCCTTGACCCGGATGGCGGCTACCGTCCCTTCCACCGTCGTCAGCGTGGCGGGATCGAGGAGAGACTGGTACTCTGGGTCGTCGCGGCGATCATCATCTACCTGACGTGGCCATGGTAAGCAGCCACCGTCAGGACCAACCAGCCAAGCCACGCAGGCGACACTCGTCGCGATCGCCCGCGGCCGGTTGACGGGAACCTTGAGACCCCTGCCCCAAGCGGGACCGGCGATGCCCTGTTTGTGACCGCCCGGTAGAATCCGAGTCTGCCGTGACACCCGCACCAAAGAACCCATTCACGCCCGGTTGGGGGGAGATGCCCCCGCTGAGGGCGGGCCATGAGGACGCGGCCCGCTTGCTCGCCACCAAGCTGGAGCGGATTCGCGACAGACAACCGGGTGGCGCCGCTGTCCTGTGCGGTCCCCGCGGCAACGGCAAGACGGTCCTGCTTGGCGAGCTTGAGCGCGCGGCGCACAAGAAGAAGGTGCAGGTCATTCCTCTCTTGACAAGGACGATGACCGGGAAGGTCGGGAAGCTCGCGCCCATGCTGGCAGTCGGGGAGCGGGTCCGCTCCCGGACGCCCACGCGGCCTGATGCCGAGGCGCTCGATCTGGTGAAGGCAGGGGCAAAGCCCGGCGAGATCCCGGTGACCGCCGTCCGGACCGTGTTGCGTGACACGCTGAAGCGGCCGTTGCTGTTGCTGGTCGACGAGGCGCATGTCATGCCCCCAGAGTTCGGAGGGGTCCTGTTGCAGGTCGCGCAGGACTGCGTGAGTGACGGGCTTCCCCTGTTGCTGGTGCTTGCCGGCACCCCAGAGCTTCAGGTGAGCCTTGGGAAGGCGGACACCAGCTTCTGGGAACGCTCCACCCGACTGCGTATCGGGCGGCTGGAATCGGAGGATGCCGCCCGGAAGGCTTTGGCAGTCCCCGCGCAACGGGCGGGGATGCCGATCGAC
>CAZZIL010000339.1:0-17659 GCA_964654265.1 uncultured Gammaproteobacteria bacterium
GCCGGCCCCGGGCGCAAGGGGCCGGGCGATATAATGCGGGCCAAGGTCCGCCGGACGCCGCCCATGAACATAGCCGAAAGCACCGAACACCTCATTGGCAACACCCCGCTGGTGCGGCTGCGGCGCCTTTCCCCCCGGGGGGGTGGCACGATAGTGGCCAAGCTGGAGGGGAACAACCCGGCGGGCTCGGTCAAGGACCGCCCGGCGCTGTCGATGATCGAGGGGGCGGAGCGCCGAGGCGACATCAAGCCGGGCGACACGCTGATCGAGGCGACCAGCGGCAACACCGGGATCGCGCTCGCGATGGTCGCCGCCGCGAAGGGCTACCGCATGGTGCTCGTCATGCCCGAGAACCAGACCGAGGAGCGCAAGCAGTCGATGCGGGCGTACGGCGCCGAGCTCGTGCTGACGCCGAAGGACAAGGGGATGGAGGGCGCGCGCGACCTGGGGGAGCAGATGGTGCGCGAGGGCAAGGGCCACCGCCTCGACCAGTTCTCGAACGAGGACAACCCGCTGTCGCACTACAGGACGACCGGGCCGGAGATCTGGCGCGACACCGACGGCGGGCTGACCCACTTTGTCGCGACGCTCGGCACCACCGGCACCGTCACCGGTTGCGAGCGTTTCTTTCGCGAGAAGAACCCGGGGATCAAGGTGGTCGGCGTCCATCCCGCCGAGGGTGCGCAGATCCCCGGCATCCGCAAGTGGCCCGAGGAGTATCGCCCGGCGTTCCACCGGCCGGAGCTGCTGGACCGGATCATCGAGGTCGCGCAGCCGCAGGCGGAGGAGACCGCCCGCCGCATGGCGACCGAGGAGGGGATCTTCTGCGGGATCTCTTCGGGCGGCAGCGTCTGGGCGGCCATCGAGGTCGCGCGGGGCGTCCCGGACGCCCTGGTGGTCGCGATCGTCTGCGACCGCGGGGACCGCTACCTGTCGACCGGGGTCTTCGGCGCGTGAGGGGGTTCGCGCCGCTGCTGGCCTTCGACATCGAGACGGTCCCGGACATCCCGGCGTTGCGCGCGGAGCACGGGATGCCGGAGGGGATCGGCGACGCGGAGGCGCACGAGTTCGTCTGCAGGCTTCGCCGCCAGCGGGGCCAGGCCGAGTTCCTGCCGCTCTCCCTGCACAAGGTGGCGGTGATCTCCTGCGCGTTGCTGGAAGACCGCGACAACGGATTCAAACTGTTCTCGCTGGAGACCCACAAGGATGGCGAGGCGAAGGTCGTGGAGCGTTTCTTCAAGGGGATCGAGCGGCTCACGCCGCGGCTGTTCTCGTGGAACGGGAAGGGGTTCGACATGCCGGTGCTGCACTACCGCGGCCTGTTGCACGGCGTGGTCGCGCAGGCGTACTGGGACACCGGCGAGACCGACCAAGGGACCAAGTGGAACAACTACACGTCGCGCTACCACGCCCGCCACACGGACCTGATGGACGTCCTTGCGTCGCACCAGCCCCGGGCGTGGGCGTCGCTGGCGACCTTGGCCCGGCAGATGGGCCTGCCCGTGAAGATGGGGATGGACGGCAGCAAGGTCTGGGGCGCCTGGCAGCGCGGCGAGCACGACGCGATCCGCTTCTACTGCGAGACCGACGCGGTGAACACGCTGCTGCTGGGGCTGCGGTTCGAGCGCATGCGCGGGACGCTGAGCGGGGCGGTGGAGGCCAAGAAGCGCGAGGTCGTGCTGGCGGCGCTTTCCCGGCTGGCGGACCCGGGGTGGGAGTCGTACCTGTCGGGCCTCTCCCCCGCCATGCGGGAAGGCACGGGCGGACAGTCCGGTCCGCCCCCGGCCGGGGAGGCGTCGCCGCCCGCTTGATTTTCCCGCGCGCTTCCCGATATAATCCCCCCTAGGAAACCATCGAAGAGAGGGAAAGTCACATGGCGGTGATCCAGACACGGGCACGCAGTGCGGTCAGGGTAGCGACACACGACCCGGATGTCGCGCGCGTCCTGCGCAACACCTACTTGCTGCTGGGGATCTCGCTGGTCCCGGCCGTGATCGGCGCGGCGATCGGCGTGGTCGCGAACCCGCTGCTCTTCATGCACCCGCTGGTCTACTTCGGGATCTTCATGGTGGCGATGTTCGGGCTGCAGTTCGTGATCGCCCGCAACTCGAACAACTGGACGGGCGTCGCCTGGTTGCAGGTGTTCACGCTGGCCATGGGGTACTTCTTCGGGCCGACCATCGCGCTGGCGCTGAGCTTCAGCAACGGGGTCGACCTGGTGTTCCTCGCGGTCGGCGGCACCGCGGCGATCTTCTTCGGCATGGCCACGCTGTCGACGGTCGTCAAGAAGGACCTGGGCTCCACGCCGCTGGGCATGATCCTCACCGTCGGGATGATGATGGCGTTCTTCCTCGGGATCGCCAACATCTTCATGAAGCTGACGGTGGTCCACTTGGCGGTGTCCTCCGTGTTCCTGGTGGTGAGCAGCGGGCTGATCCTCTACACGCTGAACCAGATCATCCACCGCGGCGAGCGCAACTACATCACGGCGACGCTGACGCTGTTCATCATGCTGCTGAACGTGTTCGTGTCCCTGCTGCACCTGATGATGGCCTTCATGGGCAACCGGGAGTAGACCGTCCGCCTTGGCGGAGAGCGGCGGCCCCGTCAGGGGCCGTCGCTTTTTGGGGGAGGACCCTGGCCCAGCGGGCGCTCGGGCACGATGATCTTGATGGTGTAGTCCTCGTCCTCGGGGTAGAACCGTTTCATCGCGGGAAGCCCCTCCATGACGGCGTGCATGTCCGGGGAGAACCGGTAGTCCGCCAGATGGAAGACGGGCACCCGCTCGTCCGGCTTGACTCCCCAGACCAGGAGGTTGCCCGTCCGGAACCCCACCTCGTACTCGTCCCCGAGGTACTGGGACGACGGGGTGATCGCGTGCGTGAACCACTGGGGCTGGGTGGTCGGCCGCCCGTACTGGTGCGCCAGCGAGACGAGGTAGTCGGGCCCGTACAGCGGGATCTTGCGGTGCAGGTAGTAGTAGCCCCCGGAGCTCGACAGGGGCCGGGCGTTCTCCAGCAGCGAGGCCATGCCGTCCTCCTTTGACAGGCGCCGGTAGATCTGGAGGTGGGGGTCGCGCCCCAGGAAGGTGACCTTCGTGTGCTCGTGCGAGTATCCGAGGTAGAGGTCGTCCTGCGCCGGAAGGCGGTTGGCGATCCCGGCAAGGCTGATCCCGGCGAAGAGGGAGGCCGCGAGGGTCCCGGCGGCGATCCTTCGCCACGGCCTGTCCTTGAGGAGGTCCATCGCCCTGGCGACCAGGTCGGACGCGATCAGCAGCCACAGCGGAATCCACGGGAAGCCGAAGCGGTACTCCTTGTGGATCAGCAGCGAGTGCGACGCGAGGAACACCGCCAGCAACACCAGAAGGAGCAGGTAGCGCCGCGGGGCGAGGAGCGCGGCCCCGATGACGACCCAGAAGACCCCGACGCTTGCCCAGGTGAACCACAGGAAGAAGTGGATGTCGGAGGCCTGTCCGCCGGGATCCCCCATGTTGTTCAACTCGACGTTGACCGCCAAGTTGGTCAGGATCGAGTGGAAGAACCCACCCCAGGCGATGTGGTCGAGGACCCCCACCACGGCCAGCGACGCCAGCCCGGACAGGAGCAGGACGACGTTCTGCCGGGCCGTGAGGGCGGCCATCAGGGCCAGGACGAAGAGCCCGGTCAGCGTGACCGTCTGGTAGCGGATGCCGAACGCCAGCACCAACAGGAGGGTCCCGGCCGCAAGGCGCAGGTCCGTGCGCCGCCGGTCGAGCATCAGGGCCATCCCGCCCATGATCAGGTACGAGGAGACCATGTCGGACAGCGGCTTGTGGGCGAAGCCGACAAACTCGTACCAGAAACACCCGAGCAGGAGGGCGACCACGGCGGTGCGCTCGCCCCAGAGCGCCCGCGCGACGAAGTACATCGCCACCGGCAGCCCCAGGGAGAACAGGCAGAACACGACCTTGACGACGGGGATGTAGTGGTCGGGCGTTCCCAGGCCCATCCAGTCCAGCACGAACAGGATGCCGGCGACCAACCCCGCGATGTGGAACGGGCGGGCGCCGAACACGAACTCCCAGCTGGTGATCGCGTTGCCGAAGACGACCCCGTGGGCGGGCTCCAGGTACTGGTAGATCTCGTCCGGGTGGAGGATGAAGTCCCCGGTCAGCGCGACGGCGATCCGCGCGGCCGCGGCGAGCAGCAGGACGGTCCAGAGATGCCGCCAGACCGGCTCGACGCAGACGATCGGCGCCGGCCGGAGGAGCGTCTCCCCCCACCGCCTCGCGATCGCGAGGAAGTCCGTCGAGTGCCGGTCCCACCCGGGGTCGGGCGCGCCTTCCGCGCCCTCCGCCTGACCGGCCGGGTCGGCCCCCGGGGACGACGGCTCGCCCTCAGGGGGATTCCCCGGCGGGAGTCCCGCGGCGTCGTGCCCGGAACCGGCGGGGGTTTCCGCGCCGGCTGCCGCCGGGTCAGTCCGGTCCCCGGGACTGTCCATCGATCGAGCGCAACAGGGTCGTGACGGGCGCGGGAAGTCCGAGCCGGTCCAGCCGGTCGAGCGGGACCCATCGCGCGCCGGGCAGGCGGAACCGCCTCTTGGCGTCCACGCGCAGGGGGGCGATCTTCAGCCTCATGTGGGTGAAGGTCGCGCCGACCTTCGGCAACGGCCCGCGCACGGTGGCGCACCTGCCCAGCCGGCGGCTCTCCCAGACGCTTTCCCACTCCTGCGCGGTGCCGAACGCGGGCGGGGTCCACAGGCCGCCCCAGTAGCCGCCCGTCGGGCGCCGGACCAGCAGGACATGGCGCCCGCAGGTTGCGACCACAAGCGTGACGGGGAACTCGGGCTTGGCGACGGCCGCGGACCGCGTGGGGATTCTTTCCTGGGCGCCGGACTTGCGCGCCAGGCACCTTCCGGCCAGCGGGCACCTGTCGCACGCCGGGCGCCGCGGCGTGCAGACCAGCGCGCCCAAGTCCATCATTCCCTGCGCGTAGACGTGGGGCAGCCGGGCCGGCTGCTCCCGCTCCGCGATCCGCCAGAGCAGCCGCGTGGTCGCAGAGTCGCGAATCGGCGCGTCCACGCCGAAGCAGCGCGCGAGCACGCGCTTGGCGTTCCCATCGAGGATCGGGAAGGGCTTCCGGTAGGCGAGGGACATGATGGCCCCGGCGGTCGACCGCCCGATCCCCGGGAGTCGCCGCAGGGCGTCGGGCGTGCGCGGGAACCGCCCGCCGTGCCCCGAGACGATGATCTTGGCGGCGGCGTGAAGGTTGCGGGCCCGCGCGTAGTAGCCGAGTCCGCTCCAGGCGGACAGCACGTCGTCAAGGTCGGCCGCCGCCAGGTCCCCGACCGCCGGGAACCGGCCGACGAAGCCGGCGTAGCGCGGCGCCACCGTGGCCGCCTGGGTCTGCTGCAACATGATCTCGGAGACCCACACCCGGTACGGGTCGCGCACGCCCTGCCACGGAAGGTCGCGCCGCCCGTGGCGCCTCTGCCAGCCGATCACGTCGCCGGCCAGCCCGGTCGCCGCGTCCCCCGGGTCCGGGCAGGCTGCCGCCCCGGGCGGGCGCGGCCCACCTGGCGCGGGAAGACTCAATGAGCGGGCGAGCGGAATCGAACCGCCACTATCAGAATGGGAATCTGATGTTCTGCCATTGAACTACGCCCGCGACTTGGGGGATAATTCTATACAAACCGGGTCCGGCCATGCACTGTCACGTCAACGGGGAGAGGCGTCCCCTTGGGAGCGCGACCACCACCATCGGTGGGCTGGTCGCCGAGCTGGGCCTGGCGGGCCGGAAGGTCGCGGTGGAGCGCAACGGCGAGATCGTCCCGCGCTCGGCGCACGGCCGCACGCCGGTCGCCGACGGCGACCGGATCGAGATCGTGGCGGCGGTCGGGGGCGGCTAGGTGCCGGGTGACCGCCCGCTGGAGTTGGCGGGGCGGCCGTTCGGGTCGCGCCTGCTGGTGGGGACCGGCAAGTACCGCGACTTCGCGCAGACGCGCGCGGCGATCGACGCGTCGGGGGCGGAGATCGTGACGGTGGCGGTGCGCCGCGTCAACATCGGCCAGGAGGGCGGCGAGCCCAGCCTGCTCGACAGCCTGGACCTGTCGCGCCACACGCTGCTGCCGAACACTGCCGGGTGTTACGACGCGGCGTCGGCGGTGCGCACGCTGCGGCTGGCGCGCGAGCTGCTCGACGGGCACTCGCTGGTCAAGCTCGAGGTGCTTGGCGACCCGGGCACCCTGTACCCGAACGTGGTCGAGACGCTCACGGCGGCGGAGACGCTGGTCAAGGAGGGGTTTGACGTGATGGTGTACACGTCTGACGACCCGGTGGTCGCGAAGGAGCTGGAGCGTGTCGGGTGTTGCGCCGTGATGCCGCTGGCGTCGCTGATCGGGTCGGGCCTCGGGATACTGAACCGTCGGACGCTCTCGCTGATCATCGAGGGGGCGGGGGTCCCGGTGCTGGTCGACGCCGGGGTGGGCGTCCCGTCCGACGCGGCGATGGCGATGGAGATGGGCTGCGACGGCGTGCTGACCAACACGGCGATCGCGGCGGCGGCGGATCCGGTGCGGATGGGGGGCGCGATGCGCCACGCGGTGATCGCGGGCCGGGAGGCGTACCTGGCGGGCCCGATGGGGCGCTCGGAAGTGGCGCGGCCGAGCTCGCCGGTGGCCGGCGTGATCGGCTGAAGGCGCCTGGGGAGCGCGAGCCGCCGGTCGTGCCGGCGCCCGTTGCCGCGCGCGACGGGACGTTCCCGGTGCGGCGGGGGCGGATGTCGCCCGCGCGCCGCGGGCTGCTTGCCGGTGCGCTTTCGCGCCACGAGGTCGCCGGCGGCTCGCCGGTGGACTGGGGCCGCGTGTTCGGCCGGCGCGCGCCGCTGGTCGTCGAGGTCGGCTCCGGGTCCGGGGAGCACCTGGTCGAGTGCGCGCTGTCGTCTCCCGGGCGCGACCACGTGGCGCTGGAGTTCTACCTCCCCGGGATATGCAACATGCTGAAGGTCCTGGACCGCGAGGGCATCCGCAACGTCCGGGTGGTGCGGACGCCCGCCCGGGAGGCGCTGGGGACGATGTTCGCCGACGGCGCCGTGGACACGGTCCACGTGCTGTTCCCGGACCCGTGGCCCAAGCGCCGGCACCGGAAACGCCGGCTGGTGGACCGCGAGTTCATGGGGCTGCTGGCGCGCAAGATCGCCCCCGGGGGAATCCTCCACGTCGCGACGGACTGGCCCGACTACGCGCGCGACATCCGCCGCGCGGCGGAGGGGTCGGGACTGTTCGAGGACGCCGGCGCGGTCCCGGCCCGGCAGGCGCCGACCCGGTTCGAGGCGCGCGCGGCGCGGGAGGGGAGGGCGGTCGAGGAGTTCCTGTGGCGGCGCGCGCGCGGAGACGCCCGCCCTACAGGCGCGAGCTGAGCGTCCTCAGCTTCTGGTTGAGGTCCTTGATCACGTCGGGCATCGTCGCGATCTGAGGGTTGTCCCTGAGGTAGGCGTTCAGGTCCGCGAGCGCGCGCGCGAGATTGTCCATGGACCTCGCGAGCTCCGCGAGCTGGTTCGCGGGCAACCCCCCGGCGGCGGGCGCCGGCAGGTCCTCCTTGGGCGGGTCGATCCTCATGGCGCTATGGTACGGCTTTTCCCGGCGCAATTCAACACCCGCGCCGCCGGGGTCACGGTTTTCGCGCGGCCTTCTCCGCGATGCCGGACGTTCCCTGTCGGCGCCTGAGCTCGTCGAGCACGTCGGCGTGGCCGAGGTCCTGCCTGGCGAGCGCGACCAGGACATGGAACAGCAGGTCGGCGGCCTCCGCGGTGATCCGCGCGCGGTCCTCGCCCTTGAGCGCGAGCGCGAGTTCCCCGGCCTCCTCGATGATCTTCTTCGGCAGCCGGTCCGCGTCGCCCTGGAGCAGCGAGGCCACGTAGGACGTCCCCGGGTCGGCGCGCCGGCGCCGGTCGATCATCGCGGCGAGTTCCGCGAGCAGGTCGTCTTGGCTTCCCATGTCAGTCCAGGTTGACCTCGATTCCGCGCTCGGCCATGCGACGCTTCGCCTCCGCGACGGTGTGCGTCCCGTCGTGGAAGATGCTTGCGGCGAGCACGGCGTCGGCCTTCCCGAGGAGGATCCCGTCGGCGAGGTGGTCGGGGGTCCCCGCCCCCCCGCTGGCGATCACCGGGACGGGGACCGCCTCGGCGACCGCGCGGGTGAGTTCGAGGTCGAACCCGGCGAGCGTCCCGTCGCAGTCCATGCTGGTGAGCAGGATCTCCCCGGCACCGAGGTCGCAGGCGTCGGCCGCCCAGCGCACCGCGTCGATCCCGGTGTCGCGGCGCCCGCCGTGGGTGTGGACGCTCCACCCGTCGTCGCCGCGCCGCCGGGCGTCGATGGCGACCACCACGCACTGGGACCCGAAGCGCCCGGCACAGCGCCCGATGAGGTCCGGGTCGGCGATCGCCCCGGAGTTCAGGCTCACCTTGTCAGCGCCGGCGCGCAACAGGGCGGAGAAGCCGCCGATGTCGCGGACGCCGCCGCCGACGGTCAGCGGCACGTAGACCTGGCACGCGACCGCGTCGACCATGTGCAGCAGCGCGTCGCGCCCCTCGTGGCTCGCGGTGATGTCAAGGAAGACCAGCTCGTCCGCGAACTCCTCGTCGTAGCGGCAGGCGGTCTCGACCGGGTCGCCCGCGTCCCTCAGGTTGACGAAGTTGATCCCCTTGACGACCCGCCCGCGGTCCACGTCCAGGCAGGGGATGACGCGCTTGGCGAGCGCCACGCTACCGGGCGGCCGGGTAGGACCCCAGCACCTTGAGCGACCCGGCGCGGGCGCCGGCCTTCCCGAGCGCGCGGGCCACGGCGGGATCCTCCCGGTGGCCGGCGAAGTCGACGAAGAAGACGTACTCCCAGATCTTCCCGCGCCGCGCCGGGCGCGACTCGAGCTTGGTCATGCTGATCCCCTCGTCGGCGAGCGGCCGCAGCAGCTCGAGCAGCCCGCCGGCCTTGTCCTCCGCCGCGGTCATCGCGACCGACGTCTTGTCGGCGCCGGTCGGTCGCGTCTCGGTGTCGCCGACCACCCAGAACCGCGTGTTGTTGCGGGGGTCGTCCTCGATGTCGGCCGCAAGCACCTCGAGACCGTGGAGGTCCGCCGCGTTGCGCGGGCCGATCGCGGCGACGCGCACCGACCGCTCCCGGGCGGCGCGCCGCGCCGCGGCCGCGTTGCTGGAGCAGTCGACCAGCTCGCATTTCGGGAGGTTCGCGCGCAGCCACTGGCGGCACTGGGCGAACGACTGCGGGTGCGAGTAGACCGTCGCGACGGATCCCGCCCGCACGCCGGGCTTTGCCATGAGATGCTGCCGGATGCGCAGCACGGTCTCGGCGCACACCGTCGCCGGCGCGTCGAGCATGAGGTCCAGCGTCTTCCCGACGGTCCCCTCGGTGGAGTTCTCGACCGGGACGACCCCGAGGTCGCAGGCGCCCTTCTCGATCCCGGCCAGGATGTCGCGCACCCCCTCCATCGGGATGAGCGTCGCCGACTCCCCGAACTGGCGCGCCGCGGCCTCGTGGCTGAACGTCCCCTCGGGACCGAGAAACCCCACGCGGACGTCCGCCTGCAGCGCGAGGCACGCGCTGATCAGCTCGCGGTAGATGTGCTCGATCTGCTCCGCCTTGAGCGGTCCGGGGTTGGCGGCGAGCGCCGCGCGCACGATCTCCGCCTCGCGGTCCGGCTGGCACGGCGTTTTGTTCCCTTGGCGCTTGTGCCTGCCAAGCCCGACCGCGAGCCGGGCGCGGCGGTTGACCAACGCAAGCAGCTGCCGGTCGATCCGGTCGATGCGCGAGCGGATCGACCGGATCGGGTCGTCCACCACCCGGTCAGCCGGGGGACAGTCCGCGCATGCGCTCGTTGCGCCTGCGCAGGAGCTCGACCATGGTCAGGAGCAGGACCGACACGACCACCAGGATGGTGGCGACCGCGAGGATGGTCGGGCTGAGGTGCTCGCGGATCCCGGAGAACATCTGCCAGGGGATGGTGCGCTGGTGGACGCCGCCGACGAAAAGGACGACGACGACCTCGTCGAACGAGGTGATGAACGCGAACAGCGCGCCGGAGATCACCCCGGGCAGGATCAGCGGCACCACCACCTTGAAGAACACGGTCGTCGGGGACGCGCCCAGGCTGAGCCCGGCGCGGATCATCGAGCGGTCGAACCCGGACAGGGTGGCGGTCACTGTGATCACCACGAACGGGGTCGCTAGCGCGGTGTGCGCCAGGATCACGCCGAGGTGGGTCCCCTGAAGCCCGACGGCCGAGTAGAAGAAGAACATCGACGCCGCCGAGATGATCAGCGGGACGATCATCGGCGAGATCAGCGCCGCCATCAGCGTGGTGCGGTACGGGATGTTCGACTGGCTGAGCCCCAGGGCCGCGATGGTCCCCAGGGTGGTCGACAGGAGGGTCGACGCGATCGAGATGATCACGCTGTTGCGCACCGCCTGTTGCCAGTTCTTGCTGTTGGCGAAGTCCTCGTACCACCTCAGGGAGTAGCCGTCGGGGTCCAGCGTCACCATCTCCTTGGTGAAGGTGAAGTAGGGCAGCTGGTTGAACGACAGCGGGAGGATCACGAACACCGGCAGGATCAGGAACAGGAACACCAGGCCGCAGAACACCAGGAAGGTCCAGTGCCATGTCTTCTCGAGGGCGCTTGCGTGGGCGGGCAGGGGCATCGGACTATCCCAGCTTGAGGTTGTCGAAGCCGATCACCTTGTCGTAGATGTAGAAGAACACCAGGATGACGGCGAGCAGGACGGTGCCGAGCGCGGCGGCCAGCCCCCAGTTGAGGGTCGACGAGATGTGGTGGGCGATCTGGTTGCTGATGAAGATCCCGTTGGTGCCCCCGACCAGCGCCGGCGTGATGTAGTAGCCGATCGCCAGGATGAACACCAGCAGGATCCCGGCGCCGATCCCCGGGATCGAGTTCGGGAAGTAGATCTTCCAGAAGGCGGTGAACGGGTTGGCGCCCAGCGAGCGCGCGGCGCGCATGTAGCTCGGCGGGATCGTCCGCATCACGCTGTAGAGCGGGAGCACCATGAACGGGAGCAGGATGTGCGTCATCGCGATCAGCGTCCCGGTCAGGTTGTGGATCATCTTCAGCCGGACGTCGTCGGGGATCAACCCGGCCGTCACCAGAAGGTCGTTGATCACCCCCTCCCGCTGCAGGATGACGATCCACGAGGTGGTGCGCACCAGCAGCGACGTCCAGAAGGGGAGGAGCACCAGGATCATCAGCAGGTTGCCGATCCGCAACGGGAGCGTCGCGAGCAGGTAGGCGATCGGGTACCCGAGGAGAAGGGTGAGGAACGTGATCAGCAGGGAGATCACGATGGTGCGGCCCAGGAGGTCGACGTAGATCCGCCGGTCCTCGGGCAGGCGCGCGACATTCCCGTCCTCGTCGTAGCCGAAGTCGAGGGCCGCGAGGTAGTAGCCAAAGGTGAGGTCGCCGCTGAACCGGTGGAAGGTCTTCCAGCGCGGGACCTCCCCCCACTTCTTGTCGATCTTGAGCAGGGCCTCCCGGGCCGACTCGACCGAGTCCACGTCGAGTCGCAGCACCCGGCGCGCGGTCTTGCGGAACAGGCTCGACATTCCCGAGTGCTCGTAGTTGAGGCGCGATCCCAGGCGCGTGGCCGTCTTGGCCTCCGCGCCGTCGCGGATGTCGAGCAGCATTGCCCGGAAGACCTCCTCGGGCGGGAGCTCCCCCGACTCCGGGTCCCACGCCCGCAGCTCCGCCACGGTGCGCGGCAACGTCTCCGGCACGATGCTGTTGTCGAGGCTGCGGAACAGCATCAGGCCGATCGGGATGAGGAACGTCACCACGATGAAGCCGAGCAACGGGGACACGAGCAACAACGCCCGGGTCTTCGACCGCTTCTCGGCGCGCGCAAGCTGCCGCTTCAGCGTCGCGGTGTCGCCAAGGGCGCCGTCGGGTGGCAGGGTGGAGTCGATGGCCGTTCTCCTAAAGAAACGGCATCCCCGCGGGAAGTTCCGCAGGGATGCCGTTTTGCGGACAGCCGGGGGCTACTGCAACAGCCAGGCGTTCCAGCGCTTGTCGATCTCGTCGCGGTTGTCGGCCCACCACTCGTAGTTGTAGAGGAGGGTCGTCTTCGCGTTGTTCGGATCGGTCGGCATGTGGGGCTTCATGTCGATCCCCAGCTCGTGGTGCTTCCCGACCAGCGGCGCGGACGACAGGCGCGCCGGGCCGTAGGAGATGTACTTGGCCTGGTCCGCCAGCCGCTGGGTGTCGGTCGCGAAGTAGATGTACTTCAGCGCCTCGTCCAGCTTCGGCGTGTCCTTCGGGACGATCCAGCCGTCCAGGTCGAACACCTGCCAGTCCCAGAGCATGGCGATCGGCTGCTTGTCCTCCTCGATCACCGAGAACAGGCGGCCGTTGTAGGTCGAGCCGAACACGACCTCGCCGTCGGCGAGCCGCTGCGGGGTCTGCGACCCGGCATCCCACCAGATGACCTCGTCCTTGATCGTGTCAAGCTTGGCGAACGCGCGCGCAAGCCCCTCCTCGGTGTCAAGCACATCGTAGATCTGGTCGGCCGGGACGCCGTCCGCCAGCAGGGCCCACTCCAGGTTGTTCACCGGCCGCTTCTCCAGAGACCGCTTGCCGGGGAACCGCTCCAGATCGAAGACGTCCTTGATCGACGTCGGCGTCTCGGAGACCAGGTCCGTCCGGTAGCCGAAGGTCGTCGAGTAGACGATCGACGGAATGAAGCAGGGCGACACCATCAGGTCGCCGAAGTCCTCGCGCGCGGACGTGCCGTCCGGGGCGGGGGCCAGCATCGTGTCGGGATCGATCTCGAGCGCGATCCCCTCGTCGCACAGGCGGATCGCGTCCGATGCCACAACGTCAACGACGTCCCAGGTGACATTCCCCACCTCGGTCTGCGCGCGCAACTTCGGCACCGCCTCGGCGGAGTTGTCATCGTTGAGGATGTTGATGCCCGGGTTCCTGGCCATGTAGGGGTCGTGGTAGGCGTTCTGCTGGCTCGCCGTGTAGGCCCCGCCCCACGACACGATGGTCAGGTCAAGGTCCGCCGCCAGTGCCGCGGCCCCGGCCAGCAACGCGACGGCCGCGCCGCCGCCGATCGCGGCCTTGGATTTTCTGGTGCTCATTTTCGGGTTCCTCCGAAGGTTTGGGTCATTATAGCAGGTTTTGCGACCGGGGGGCAAGCCGGTTTCCCCGGCCCGCCTCGGCCCCCGCCGCCAGGCTCACGGGAGGCTGTCGAGGGCGCGGCAGTCCTCCGCGCGCCAGCCGACGGCCACCTCCTCGCTGATGCGCAGGTCGTGCGTGTCGCTCTGGTTCGGGATCTTCACGACAAACTCGTCGCTGCCCAGCAGGGACAGCCGCCCGCGGATGTGGTCGCCCAGGTAGATGAGCTCCTCGATCTTCGCGGTGAAGCGGTTCTCGCACTCGGCGTCGGCGGGCGGGTCGATGATGATCCGCTCGGGGCGCAACGAGAGCGAGGTCGGCTCGCTCGGCTTGGCGTTGACGGGCAGGGCGACGATGGTGTCGCCCCCGTCGGTCAGGCACGTGCAGTAGCGCCCGTTCTGGTCGACCACCTTCGCGTGAAGGCTGTTGTTCTCGCCGATGAAGCGGGCGACGAACGAGTTCTCGGGCTTCTCGTAGAGCGTGCTCGGGTCCGCGAGCTGCTGGATGATCCCGTCGTTGAAGACGGCGATGCGGTCCGACATGGTCAGCGCCTCGCCCTGGTCGTGCGTGACATAGACGAAGGTGATGCCGACGTCCTCGTGGATGTGCTTGAGCTCGAACTGCATCTGCTCGCGCAGGTTCTTGTCGAGCGCGCCCAGCGGCTCGTCCATGAGCACCAGCTGGGGCTCGAACACCAGGGCGCGCGCCACGGCGACCCGCTGCTGTTGCCCGCCCGACAGCTGGCCGGGCCGTCGCCCGGCGAACCCCTCCAGGCGGACCATGCCGAGCGCCTTGGTCACCTTCCTGTCGATCTCGCTCTCCGGGACGTTGCGCACCTTGAGCGGGAACGCCAGGTTCTCGTGCACGCTCATGTGCGGGAACAGCGCGTAGCTCTGGAAGACCATGCCGATGCCGCGCTTGTGGGGCGGCACCATGTTGATCGGCCGGTCGCTCAGGTAGATCTCCCCCTTGGTCGCGGTCTCGAACCCCGCGAGCATCATCAGGCAGGTCGTCTTGCCCGACCCGGACGGGCCAAGCATCGTGAGGAACTCCCCGCTGTAGATGTCAAGGTTCAGGTCCTTGACCACGAGGGTCTCGCCATCGTAGGTCTTCTGCACCCCGTCGAAGCGCACGTGCACCGCCTGGTTCCCGGCGGCGGAGCCACCCCCCCGCGGCTGGTCGGTGTTCGCGTCTGCTGGCGCGCCCGCGGCGCTCGGCTCGGTCTCCGGCATGGCAATCCTCCTCTACCAGCTGGCACTGTACCAAAAAACGGGGAAATTGGCAAGCGGCGCCGACTGGGCCTGGCCGCGCCGCGCCGGCGGGGGACGCCTACTCGTCCCCCGCCGCGACCTCCGTGTACTCCGGGGCGTCCCAGGTCCCCTTGACCGTGTACTCGTACGCCCCGATGTCCGCGAGCGGCTCCTTGATCACGTTGATCGGTTCCTCGAAGATCTTCTGCGCCAGCCAGCCGACCAGCGCGGTCGCCGGCGCGGCCGTCAGCAGGGAGACCCCGATCAGCGCGTTGACCGCGGCGACGCCGGGGCGCACCCGCCCGCGGAAGTCGAGTGTCTCCCGGTGCAGGTCCGTCGACCCGCTGAGCTCGACCGTCAGGTCGGGCGCCGACGCGACAAAGTCCCCCGTCGACATCGAGCCGCGGCGGATGTCGAACCCCCCCTCGATGGTGTCGAAGAGGATGCCCTCCCTCAGCGTCTCGGAGAATCCCAGGCTGAGGAACAGGTCGGGGGTGATCAGCTGCAACAGCTTGAGGAAGCCGGCGCCGCTTTTCATGACGCGCGTGGCGCGCGCGGTGATGTCGATGTGTCCGTCCATGCTGCGGGTCTCCGGTGCCAGCAGCGAGTTGCCCCAGGTGACGCTCCCGCCGATCGACGCGACGCCGCCCGCGATCGCGCTGGAGTCCCCGCCCCAGCTGTCGATGAACACCGGGGCGTCGTCGATCGCCACGTCGAAGTCGATGCGGGAGTGCGGCGCGCCCTCCATCGCGGAGGCGCCGCTCGCGGTGATCTTGTGCCCGTCGCTCTCGGTCTCAAGGCGCTCCAGGGCCCAGACGGCGCCTTGGGGGCCGCCCTCGAGCGACACCTTGCCGAGCCGCCGGCTGCCGACCTCGACCTCCCGGGCGGTGAGCACGACCCGCGGCAGGCGCGGGAAGTTCTCCGGATCCGGCGCCGGCTCCTCCGCCCGGTCGGGGAGGGGACCTTCGTCCTCATCTTCCGCGTCTTTCTTGCCGATCCCGATCCGGTCGAGGTCGGCGGTGACCACCGTCTCTCCCCGGTCGTTCGGCGCCGACACGACGGTGCCGGCGACGTGGTCGGAATCGATGGAGACGCTCACCCCCCCGCCGGCGCGGGTCCCGGCGTCGATCCGGGCGCGCGCGTTCTCGCGCCCGAGCAGGGTCGCGTCCTTGAGGTCCAGCCGGGCGCGGAACGTGCCGACGCCGCCGTCGCCGGATGCCAGGAAGGCGACCCACTCGTCCAGGTCGACGTCCTGCGCGCGCCCCTCGACCGTCATGTCCGCCTGCCCGCCATTCTCCGGCGGCTCCTGGTTGATCCCGACCCGGACGCCGCCGGGCGCCCCGCCGACCGGAGCGCGCACCTGCAGCAGGCCGGAGCCGTAGTCGATCTCGGCCTCCTCCTCGCCGAGGGTGACGCGGACCGGCAGGCGCTCCGTGCGGCCCTTGCCGAGCGGCGCCGGCAGCGCGACCTGGACGCCGACCAGCTCGCTCGACAGGCGCAGGGGCGCGTCCGACGACTTCCCGACGGTGACCATGGCCTCCCCGTCCAGGATCGTGCCAAGGTCCGCGGCGCCGGCCTCCGCGAGCCATTCCCCGACCGGGGCGCGGGTCCGGAGGGCGCCCGACCAGCGGTCTGGCGCCAGCAGCGCCTCGAAGTGGGCGCGCCGGCCGAGGAGCCTTCCTGAGCCTGACACCGTCGTGTCGGTCTTGGTGAAGCCGACGGTCGCGCGCATCTCATCCAGCCCGAGCGGCTGGCCGCCGACAAACTCCTGGCCGACCAGCCGCGCGCGGTTGTCGGCGAGCGTGACGGACCCGGCGACGGCGGTGTCGTCCGTGTGCCGGATCGGCACCTCGATGTCGACGGTCACCCGGGCCTCGCCCGAGAGGTCGACCGCCGAGCCGGGATCGCGGCCCTCCAGCGGCGGGAGGACCGCGAGCCCGGCGAGCAGCCCCTCGCTCGTCGAGCGCCCGTCAAGCGCGACCAGCACGCGCTCGTCGAACACCAGCAGGTCCGGGACAACGACCGAGGACCCGCCGATGTCCACCTCGCCGATGCGCCCCCGGTCGAGCACGCACGCCATCCGCTTGTCGGAGAAGAGGAGTGTCCCGTCTGCCTCGGAGATCCCCGGCCATCCCGGCCAGTAGTCGAAGTCCGCGCCCTCGAACGCGAACGCCATGCGGAACGCGCCGCTCTCCCCGCTCGCGTACGGGAAGTCGTCGGGGTGTCCCCGCAGCGTCACGTCGATCCCGGCCAGGGTCCCGCCGACGATCGCCGTGTCCAGCCACGCGGCGACCGCCTCGTCGACGGCGGTCGGCAGGTACTTCCCGGAGTCGCGGGCGGCGACGGGCCCTGTCGACCGGACCGTGAGCCGGACATCGAACACCTCCGAGGCGTCCCCTTGGGCGGACACGCTGAACACGGCTCCCGCGCCGGGGGCGTCGGCGCGCCCGTGGCCGACGCCTGCGCGCCAGCCGTCGGCGCCGATCCCGAGCGTCAGCCGGCCTTGCAACCCGGAGATCCCGACCGGTTGGTGCATGACCGCGGGCGCCTCGACCCGGACCTCCTTTAGGTCGACATCGACCGACAGGTCCGCGCGCGGGCCCGGCGCGCCCGCCGGGCCCGGCCCGATCTCCAGCGCGCCCTCGAAGCGGCCGCTCCCCACCCGGTGGCTCCCGTCGGCGACCGACAGATCGGAGTCCGCCAGCTCCCCGCGGAACTCGGCGCGCACCCGGCCGTCGCGGAAGGTCCCCTCCCCGGCCGCGCGCAGCGACCCGTTCGCCCAGCGCAACGCCTCCGTCTCGACGGAGGGGTTGTCGAGCCTGACGCGGAAGCTGCCGTCCCACTCGGCCGGTGACCCGATCGTGCGGTCGTCGATCCGCGCGTGCAACGTCGCCCCGGTGAAGTACGGACTGTCCGCCCGCATCGCGACGACAAACTCCCCTCCCCGGTGCGCGGCGTCCAGGCGGATGTTCCCGAGCCGCAGCTCAGGGTACTCCCCGGTGTCGTCGCGCAACGTGATCTCGGCGTCGCGCAGCGCGTAGTGCGCCCCGGCGAGCGCGCCCCACCCGGACGAGACCATTCCGGGCCGGGGGCGAATCCCGGCGACGGAGAAGGAGCCGTCGGCCGTGCGGGCGACGGTGAGGCGGGGGCCGATGAGCGCGATCCGCGGCGGGAACCCCGGCTGCCTGCCGAGAAGGAGGTCCGCCGGGATCCCCGCCAGGATGCGCCTCGCGCCG
>CAZZIL010000340.1:0-1863 GCA_964654265.1 uncultured Gammaproteobacteria bacterium
CCTCAACCCAATGACCGTCGTCATCACCGACGAGGACAGGGCGACGGTGTTGATCGGCGCCCCTGCCGAGGCTGTCATTGAGCCTGCCGCCGGGGAGTCGGCATCGGTGGTGTTCTTGGTGTCCCTGGGCAAGGCGGCGGACAAGGACGTGACCGTGACCCTGGAGACTGTGGGGGGCGCCGGGGAAGGCGCCGCGACGGCGGGGGACGATTTTGCCGCGCGGACGGACACGGTCGTCTTCGCGGCGGGCGCAACGGGTCCCCTGACATTCACGGTGGACCTGGTCGAGGACGGCGAGTTCGAGGAGGACGAGACCTTTGGGGTGACCGTTGCCACGATCGCGCCCGACTATGGCGGGGCAATCTCCTTCCCGGGTCCGGCCGTCTTCGCGACCATCGCGGCGCCGGTGGTTTCCTTGGCGGCGGTCGCCGTTGAGCTGGGGGTCGGGAATGAGGTGTCGGTGAGCTGGGAACCCTTGGAGATCCCGGAGACAGAGCCTCCCCCAACGGAGCCGGGCGGGGAGGCCCCCCCGGAGGACGACACCCCGGCACTGACCTACGAGGTCCAGTACAAGAAGAGTGACGAGGACGTGTGGACCTCTGTCGTGGAGACCAGCCCGGTGCCCGCCGCGATGCTCACCGGACTGGAGGGCGGGGCCGTCTACGACGTCCGGATCCGGCCCGCCAGCGCCGGGCGCCAAGGCCGCTGGGCGGTGACACAGGTGCGGACCCCGGCGGTGAACCTCCGGATGCTGCCGCGCGTGACCGGGCCTGGGAACGCGGCCGTCCCTCTCAACGGCGACGACGCGCTGCTCCTCTTCTACTTCACCCAGTTCAACAGCCTGCTTTCCAACCCGAACCAAATCCGCCTGAGCCGGATCATCGTCCGCGGCCTGAGCCGGGGCCGGCCACTCTCGGACACCGAGGCGGACGAGATTGTCGCGGCGGCGGCGGCGCTCGGGAGTGGCGCCATTCCCGCATCGCACCCGGCAAACCTGTACGGCGCCGACCCCTTCCGCAACCACGATGCGCTGCTTCTGTTCTACTCGATCCAGTTCGGGGGTCTCCTCACCCGGCCCGCACTGGGCAGGCTGATGGAGATCGTCGTCAACGGCGTGTTGCCGCCGGGCCACGGCCTCACCAGGGACGAGATGCGGGCGCTCATCCAGGCTGGCAGGGCCCTCGCGGGGATCTTGTAGGCCGAGGTGCGTTGCGCCTGCGGGGAGGGGGCGTTGCGCTTGGCTCTCGTTGCCTGCCCCGACACTGCAAGGCGGGGTCCCGGGCGTTCCGGTTCCTTGTTGGTCGGGCGGGTCTCTCCTCTCGCGCGGGGTCGCCTCCCCCGACAGCGCGTCCCTGATGCGGGCGACGGCCCCTTCCACCCGGGACCCGTCAGGCGGGGTTGCCCGTTCGTGCGCGCCAGGCCAGGCCGGGACATCTCCCTGGTCGATGGCCTCCCCGATCTTGTCGTGTGCCCTCTCCCTGATACTCTCGGTCTGCCCTTCGGGTAGGGGGGCTTGTACCAGTGTCCGGCGGGGAGGCTCCAGATCCCGGCCCCCAACGCGAGGGGTCACCTCGCGTGCCTGCCCGGGCAGTTTCCGCGGGCGAGGGATCGTCTGCCGTCGGCCCCGAGGTCGAGCACACCGACCTTCCGCTCCGCGGTGGTTGCCCCTGCATGCACCAGCGATGCCTGCCCAGCGAGATGGGCGAGGCCTGCCGGGAGTAGGAGTGCCCGGCCTGCGCCGGGTCTCGTCGCTCCACGGGCGTTGCAAGCCAGACAGCCCAACAGGGTGTCCCGGCGGTGCGCGGAGTCGCCTTGTCGCGGATTGCGCGCGCGTCCCGCTTGGTTGCGTCACCAGGCCCGGCG